>JAGGZP010000016.1 GCA_021161965.1 bacterium | reverse complement strand
ATAAAAGGGTTCTTTTGAGGGTTGATTTTAATGTTCCGGTTAAAAATAGTAAAGTAATTGATTCGACGCGAATCAATTTAGTTTTACCAACGATAAAATACCTGCAAAAGAAAAAAGCAAAAATAATTATAATTAGCCATTTTGGTCGACCAAAAGGAAAAAGAGTAAAAAAATATAGGCTTCGACCAGTTTATAAAAATCTAAAATTAAAAATTAAAAATTTAAAATTTATTTCCGATTGTTTTGGGAAAAAAGTTGAGATGATGATTAAAAATATGAAAAACGGAGAGGCAATTTTGTTAGAGAATTTGCGTTTTTATCCTCAAGAAGAAGAAAATGATAGAAATTTTGCTAAAAAATTGGCTAGGTTTGCTGATGTTTATGTTAATGACGCTTTTTCTGTTTGCCACCGCAAACATAGTTCAATTGTTGCCATAACTAAATTTTTGCCAAGTTATGCTGGCTTTTTATTAGAAAAAGAAATAAAAAATTTATCTAGTGTTTTAAAAAATCCAAAGCGACCGTTTATAGTAATTATTGGCGGGATAAAGATATCAACAAAATTAGGAGCAATAAAAAATTTAGCAAAATTTTCTGATAAAATTTTAATTGGTGGCGCTTTGGCAAATAATTTTTTAAAGGCATCAAATTACAATATTGGCAACTCAATTTATGAGAAAGAGATGATTACAGAAAGTAGAAAATTGTTAAAAAAATATAAAGACAAGTTAATTCTGCCAAAGGATTTTAAAATTGATTTTAAGAAAAATATTTCTTTCAAAAAAATAAGTGAATTAAACAAGATAAAAACAAGAGAATTTTTAATTTTAGATATTGGTCCTAGAACAATAGAGATATTTACAGATATTATTAGAAATGCTAAAATGATAGTCTGGAATGGCCCAATGGGTTATATTGAAAAGAAACCATTTAATCAAGGAACAAAAAAAATTGCTAAGGCAATTTTTGCTAATAAAAAAGCAAAAATTGTTATTGGCGGTGGTGAAACATTAGAAATTTTAAAAAGAAAAGGTAAAAGAAAAAACATTTTTATTTCAAGTGGTGGTGGAGCAATGTTAAAATTTCTTGAAGGAAAAATATTGCCAGGAATTAAACCCTTATTAAAATAATTAATTTTTAACTAAATTATATGGCGAAAATAAAAAAAATTTTAGCGCGGGAAATTTTAGATTCACGTGGTAATCCAACAATTGAAACAAAGGTCATTTTAGATAATGGTATTTATGGAATTGCTTCAGTTCCCTCTGGTGCTTCAACTGGAAAACATGAAGCACTCGAATTAAGAGATAATGATCCGAATAGATTTTCCGGGAAAGGAGTTCTAAAAGCTTGTAAAAATGTTGAAGAAATTATTGCCCCAAATTTAATTGGCGAGGATATAATAAACCAAAAAGAAATCGATAAAAAAATGATTGATTTAGATGGAACAAAAAATAAATCAAAATTAGGAGCTAATGCTATTTTGAGCGTTTCTTTAGCTTGCTGTCGTGCTGGAGCAAATTCAGAAAATATACCGCTCTATCAATATATTCGACAAGTATTTAATATTGAAAGAGCAAGTTATAAGTTACCAATTCCGATGTTTAATATAATTAATGGTGGAAAACATTCAGATTCTGGTTTAACAATTCAAGAATTTATGATAATTCCAATAGGTGACCATGATTTTAAGGAAAGATTACAAATTGGCGCAGAAATTTTTTACCATTTAAGAGATATTTTAATGAAAAGAAGATTAAGATTTGCTGTTGGTGATGAGGGTGGCTTTGCTCCGAAATTAAAAACAACAAAAAATGTTTTAGACTTAATGGCAAGAATTGCTCAATTCTCCCAGTATAAGCTTGGCAGCGATGTTTTTTTTGGATTGGACGCTGCTGCTTCAGTTTTTTTTGATAAAAAACGAAAAAAATACTTATTCGAGGGAAGATATAGAAGTTCGAGAGAAATGATTAAAATTTATGAAAATTTATTTAAAAAATATCCAATGATTTTACTTGAAGACCCATTAGATGAAGATGATTGGGAAAATTGGCCTAAAATCACAAATGATTTACTTGAAATTAATCCTGATTATGTTATTGTTGGTGATGACCTTTATACAACTAATGTCGAAAGATTAAAAAAAGGTTTAGAATTAAAGGCAACAAATTCTATTTTAATTAAGCCAAATCAGATTGGGACACTCTCAGAAACAATTGATTGTATTGATTTTGCTCAAAGAAATAATTATAAAATTGTAATTTCTCATCGCTCCGGAGAAACAAATGATACATTTATTTCTGATTTGGCTGTGGCAGTTAATGCCGATTTAATTAAGACTGGCGCACCAAATCGTGGAGAGAGGATTGCAAAATACAATCGCTTAGCTGAAATCGAGGACGAATTAAAAGGCCAATAATAACTTAGCTTCTTAGCTTCTTAGCTTTTTAACTTCTTAGCTTCTTAGACATGAATGCAAGGGGTCGGACCTCCCTAAACTCCCTAAATTAAATAACTATGAAGCCATTAATTCTTATTATTTTAGATGGTTGGGGATTAGCTCAACCAAATAAGGGTAATGCAATTACTTTAGCAAAAACCCCAACAATGGATTATTTGTCAAAGAATTACCCCTATACTACTTTATGTGCTTCGGGTGATTGTGTCGGTTTACCAAAGGGTCAGGATGGGAATTCAGAGGCTGGTCATTTGAATCTTGGTGCTGGACGAATAGTTAAAAGTGATGATGTAATTATTAATGAAGAAATTGCTAACGGTAAATTTTTTAAAAAGAAAGTTTTTTTTGATGCAGTACAACATGCAAAAAAATATAAGTCAAAAATACATTTAATGGGACTAATTACCGAAGAACAAAGTGCACATTCTTCGCCAGAACATTGGTTAGCAATACTCAAATTTTTGGATCAAAATAAAGTTAAAAATGTTTATCTTCATCTTTTTACTGATGGCCGGGATTCACCTCAACATGCGGCTATAGAAATTATTAAGCGATTTGAAAGAAAGGTTAAAAATAACCATCACCAAAATAATTTAAAAATAGATATTGCTACCATTTCCGGAAGATTTTATGCGATGGACCGAACAAAAAATTGGTCAAGAATTGAAAAAGTTTATAAGGCGATGGTATTAGGTCAAGGGTTGAGGGCAAAAAGTGCTGCTGAGGCAATTATCCAGGGTTATAATCGTCGAGAAACAGATGAATTTATTACTCCGACTATTATTATTAAAGATGGTGAGCCGGTAGCAAATATTGAAGATAATGATGTTGTAATTTTTATGAATTTAAGATCTGACCGGGCGAGAGAAATTACTAAAGCATTTGTTCAGAAGGAATTTAATGCTAAAAATCCGAATTCATTTATCAGAGAAAAATGGCCTAAAAATCTTTATTTTATTGCTTTAACTGATTTTGGTCCTGATTTAGACAATATCAAAACAGTCTATCCTAGTAGGAAAATTGTTAATAGTTTACCTTTTGCTTTAAGAAATATTAGGCAACTTTACATTGCTGAAACAGAAAAATATGCTCATGTAACTTTCTTTTTTAATGGCGGTTATGATCATGCGGTTGTTGGTGAAGAAAGAATTAATATTCCATCACCCAAAGTTAAAAATTATGCGGAAATACCCGAAATGAGTTTACCAAAAGTTACTGAGACAGTTCTTAATAAGTTAAAGAGTGACAGATATGGATTTATTATGGCAAATTTTTGTAATCCGGATATGATTGGTCATACTGGAAATTTACAAGCTGGAATTAAAGCAGTTGAAATAGTTGATTTTTATTTAGGGAAAGTAGTTAATCTTGTAAAGAAAAAAGAAGGCATTGCACTTGTTACCGCTGATCATGGAAATATTGAAGAAATGATTAATTTGGAAACTGGTGAGGTTGATACACAACATTCAACAAATCCTGTTCCATTTATTTTAGTTTCTGATAAATATAAAAATAAAAAATTACGTTATGATGGTATTTTAGCTGATGTTTCACCAACGATTTTAGATTTGTTTGGGTTAGAAAAACCAAAAGAAATGACCGGGAAATCTTTAATAATAAAATAGATGAACATTGATTCAGAAAAAATACAAAAAGTTATTTTAATTATACTTGACGGTTTAGGTGTAGCACCACCATCACAAGGAAATGCAGTTACATTAGCAAAAATGCCGATATTTAATAATGTGATTTCACATTATCGAACGATGACATTACAAGCGTCGGGAGAAGCGGTTGGTTTACCCTGGGGGAAGATGGGAAATTCCGAGGTTGGGCATCTTAATCTTGGAGCAGGAAGGATTATTTGGCAGAATTTGCCAAAGATAAATCGTGCAATTGCTGATGGAAGTTTTTTTAGAAATAAAGTTATTAAACAAGCAATTGAACATACAAAAAAAAATAAATCAAATTTACATCTTATTGGATTGCTTTCTAGTGGTTTGGTTCATAGTGATATTAAACATCTTTACGCTCTTTTAGAATTTGCGCGTCGAGAAAAGTTAAAAAATGTTTATATTCATATAATCTTAGATGGCCGTGATACCCCTTATAATAGTGGAATAATATTTGTTAAGGAATTGGAAGAGAAAATTAAAGAAATAGGCATTGGTAGAATTGCTACCATTTCCGGAAGATTTTATGCGATGGATAGAGATAATCACTGGGAAAGAATCAAGAAGTCTTACGAAGCAATGGTTAATGGGGAAAGTAAAAGATATTTTTCTGATCCTAAAAAAGCAATTCAGGAATCGTATAAAAATAAAGTTTATGATGAAGAATTTTTGCCAGTAGTAATTATTGACAAGAATAATAATCCAATTGTCCAGATTAAAGATAATGATTCAGTAATTTTTTATAATTTTCGTGAAGACAGGGCGAGAGAGTTAACAAAAGCGTTTGTTTTAGAAAAATTTGATAAATTTGAAAGAGAAAAGATTAAAAATTTATATTTCGCAACAATGGTTGAATACGAAAAAGGTTTGCCAACCCAAGTTATTTTTCCCCCAGAAGAGATTACCGAACCAATTGCCAAAGTTATTAGTGATTATGGTCTAAAGCAATTTCATATTGCTGAAACAGAAAAATACGCTCATGTAACTTTCTTTTTTAATGGAGGGAGAGAAAAACCATTTCCCGGTGAGGATCGTTTAATTGTTCCTTCGCCACGTGTATCTTCTTATGCTTTAAAACCAGAAATGTCAGCACCGAAAGTTGCCGCTAAAGTAATTGAAGCAATTAAATCTGGTAAATATCATTTTATAGTTGTTAATTTTGCTAATCCGGATATGGTTGGTCATACTGGTGATATTAAAGCAGCAATAAAATGTTTAGAAGTAGTTGATGAATTACTTGGAGATATTTTGACTGAGGTAGAAAAGAAAAATTGGGTTGCCGTAATTGTTGCTGATCATGGAAATATTGAAGAAATGATTAATTTACGAACCGGAGAGATTGATAAAGAACATTCAACAAATCCTGTCCCATTTATAATTGTTGGTGATAATTTTCAAGATAAATCTGAGATGAAATACGAAGACTTAGTTTCTTTACAACCAATTGGTGTTTTAGCTGATGTTTCTCCAACAATTTTAAAAATTATGAAAATACCCCAACCAAAAGAAATGACTGGTCAAGCACTGATATAAAGACACGGACAGACGCCTGCCTGCCGGTAGGCAGGCGGATATAAAGAACCACAGACAAACACAGACAGAAAAAATAAAAAATAAAATATAAAAAACAAAAAACACAAACTAAAAATTCCAAAAATCTAAAAATTTTCAAGTTTGAAAAACGCAGAAAATTTTTCTAGATTTTT
>JAGGZP010000067.1 GCA_021161965.1 bacterium | reverse complement strand
CCATATTGAACTGTTTTAAAAATTTTTCCTGAAAGATTTACTTTATGTCCGTGAGTTAAGTGCCCTCCTTGAGATAAAGCCATTCCCATTATTTTATCTTTCGGTTTAAGCAAAGCAAAATAGACGGCTAAATTTGCTGGTGAACCAGAATAAGGTTGAACATTGACTTGCCAATTTTTCCACTGACTTTTAGGAAGAAAAAGTTTTTTTGCTCTTTTAATTGCTAATTTTTCAATTTTATCAATAAATTTATTTCCGCCATAATACCTTTTTTCCGGATATCCTTCAGCGTATTTATTTTGACAAGGCGAACCAAGCGCTTTCAAAACCTCCAGCGAAGCAAAATTTTCCGAAGCAATTAAAACTAAGCCATTTTTCTGGCGATTAGTTTCTTTTTTTATTAAATTAAATAATTCTTTATCTTTAATCATAAGTTAATTGTAATTGACTTCTTCCAATTGTCAATATCTTGACAAATTTTCTATTTTTTTTATTCTTAAGATAAGATTAAAAAGGAGGAGAAAAAAATGGATTTAGAAAGAGAAATAAAGAAATTGATGCTTGATAATTTTCGGGCAACCGGAAAGAAATATATTACCCCCTCATGGCCACACTACAGATACCAGTGGCTATGGGATTCTTGTTTTCACGCGATTGTTTGTGCGAAGCTAGGATTAAATGATTTAGCAAAAAATGAAATCATTCAGTTGTTAAAATGGCAGAGAAAAGATGGTTTTATTCCCCATGAAAAATTTCATGGGGAAAAGAGATGGTTTGATGTTGAAAGATGGACATTTAAGGACAGAAAATACCATAGTAATTACACTCAGCCACCAGTAATTGCCCGTTCGTTACAGGCAATAAATAATCCGGGATTTACCAAAGAAGTGTTTGAAAAAGTTTTGAAATTTTATTTGTATTATTTAGAAAAACAAGATCCTGATTCTGATGGTTTAATCTCAGTTATTCATCCTTGTGAGACAGGAAGAGACAATGATCCAACTTGGGATTCTAAAGTACCGCGATTAAAAGGAAAACATCGAATTAATACATTTTTAGAAGGTATAGGAATTTTATTAAAAATAAATGTTCCATATTCAAAAATAGGTTGGGACATAAGAAAAATTTGGCAATTGAATATCTTTAATGTTGAAGATGTAATGTATAATTGTATTTGGATTGACGGAATGAGAATTTTGGAAAAAATGACTGATAATCTCCAAATAAAGAAAGTAATTAAAGAACTAGCTGGCTGGACAGAAAATGCAATTTATGAGAAGATGTGGGATGAAAAAGATAAAATTTTTTATGCTCTTGATGAAAATGAAAAAATGATAAAAGTAAAAACAATTAGTAATTTATTCCCAATTATTTTACCGAATATTCCGAAGGAAATGCTTGACGCTCTTGTTGAACATCTAACAAATCAGAAAGAATTTTGGACACCTTATCCAATTCCTTCGGTAAGTGTGAGTGAATCATCTTTTGAGCCTGATTATCGTATTGAGAAACTGATGTGGCGCGGCCCAGTTTGGATAAATACGAACTGGTATATTGTCAAAGGTTTACTTTATCAGGCAAAAAGATTTAAAGAAGAAAAATATAGAGTAATTGCTGAATATATAATGAGAAAGTCAATAGAAATGGTAAAAAAGTCTGGTATTTGGGAATTTTACAATCCCTATACTGGACAAGGATATAGAACATATAAGTTTGGCTGGACAGGTTTGATTGTCGATTTTCTTCAATATTTTAAAAACCGCCGATAAACGGCGGTTTTATCTATTTTTCTTCTGGTTTTTCCCAACTGACAAAATCACACTCTGGATACCGTGAGCAACCGTAAAAAATCCTTCCTTTTTTTGTTTTTCTGATAACAACTTCTCCTTTTTTGCATTTCGGACATTTAATCCCCGTTGAATTTTTTAATTTATTTTCGGACAAAGGTTTAGTAAAATGACATTTTGGAAAACCAGAACAGGCCAAAAATTTTCCATAGCGACTCATTTTTATTACTAGCGGCTTGCCACATAAAGGACATTTTTCATTTGTTTTTTTCTCAACAAATGTTTTTGCAATTTCTTTTTCTTTCTTTTCTAGATTTTTTTTAAAAGGAAAATAAAAATTTTTAATCATTTCTTGCCAATTTTGTTTTCCTTGAGCAATTTCATCTAATTCGTTTTCCATTTTTGCGGTAAAATTATAGTCAACAATTTTTGGAAAATGTTTATTCATTAAATCATTAACAAGTATTCCAATTTCTGTTGGTTTAAAGCTCTTTTTTTCTTTTTGGATATAATTTCTTTGTTGAAGTGTTGAAATAATTGGCGCATAAGTTGAAGGGCGGCCGATACCTAAGGACTCCAAAATTTTTACTAAACTGGAATCGTTATATCTTGCTGGTGGTTCGGTAAAATGTTGATTTGCTTCAACTTCAATTAATTTTAATTTTTGTTTTACCTTAAGTTGTGGTAAGATATTTTCTTTTTGTTTTTCGGGATAAATTTTTAGCCAGCCATCAAATTTTATTAATATCCCAGTTGTTTTAAATTTATATTTTTTAGCTTTGATATTGATAGAAGTTGTTTCAAGAACTGCTGGTTTCATTTGCGAAGAAATCGCTCTTTGCCAAATTAAATTGTAAAGTTTGTATTGGTCTTTGTTTAAATAACTTTTAATTTTTTGAGGTTCTTGAAAGCAGGAAGTTGGTCGAATTGCTTCGTGTGCCTCTTGAGCCAATTTTGATTTTGTTTTATATTGTTTTATTTT
>JAGGZP010000014.1 GCA_021161965.1 bacterium | reverse complement strand
GCTAAATCCCCAAATGTTATTAAATAATCAAATTTGTATTTAGGAATAATATTCCCAATATCTAAATGCTCTTTCACTTTATAACGACCTAATTCAAGCATATCGCCAAGAACAATCCACTTTCTTGCTTCCGGATAAATTTCTATTTTCTTTAAAGAATCTAAGGCTGATTTAACAGCTAAAGGCGACGAATTATATGTATCATCAATAATTAGTGTATTTTTTATCCCTTTGATTTGTCGCATTCTGCCGGATAAAGGTTTTATATTCTTTTCTAAATATTCGGCAATTTCAATTAAATGCAAATCAAATATTAAACCTACAGAAGCAGCAGCTAAAGAAGCATAAACTTCGTTTTCAGAAATAACTTTTGGTAAAAAAACTGGAATAATATTTCCTTGATAACAAATCTTAAATCTTAAACCAATAACATTTGGTCTTTTACCTTTTACAGGTTTTTCTTGCTCAAGAGAAATTTTTAACGCCCGTACATCAGCTTTTTCTGATAGACCGTAAGTTAAAATTTTACTTTTTACCTCAGGAATAAATTCTCTAATAATATTATCATCAATATTTAGTACAGCCCAACCATTAAGTGGTAAACTTTTTATTAAGGAAAATTTTTCTTTCGTAACATTCTCTAATGTTTTGAAGAATTCTAAATGTGCCGGGCCAATCCTTGTCAAAACAGCAATTTCCGGCTGTGCTATTTTAGTAAGATAATTGATGTCGCCAGGATGATCAGCAGCCATTTCGAGAACTAAAATTTTTGGATAAGATATACTAGTAAAGATTGAATCGCCACTTGCCATCCAAAAAACCCGTAACCACCCAGGAAATGATCTTCCAGGAGAAAGTCGCCCTAAAATAGTTAATGGTAAACCAATTTCATTATTATAATTTTTTAAGTTTCTTCTTACAGAAAAATTGTGTTTCAAAACTTGATAAATTGCTTCTTTTGTTGATGATTTTCCAACGGTTCCAGTAATACCAATAATTTTTGGTTTGTACTTTTTGAGTAATTTTTTCGCATAAAATGCTAAAAGTTTTTCGATTATCTTTTTCATAGAAATATTATTTATTTGGTGGAATTTTATAATATCTTAACAGATATTCAGCAATTTTTTTGAAAAGCGGAGCAGCAGTTGAAGCAGAAAAACGACCTTTTTGTGGGTTATCTAATTTAATTACAACAACAAAAGAGGGGTCAGGAACCGGACCAAAACCAACAAAAGAATGAATTGTTTTTTCAGAATAACCACCACCTTTTTTCGGTATTTGAGCAGTACCAGTTTTTCCAGCCAAATAATAACCGGGGACAGAAGCGGCTTTTCCATAGCCATTTTCTATAACTGAAACCATCATTGCTGTAAGCATCGAAGCAGTAGACGGAGAAATAACTTGACGAACAAATTGTGGATTTCTTTCTACTGTTTCTCCATCCGATTTTATTATTTCTTTGACGATAAATGGTTTCATTAATTTTCCTTGATTAGCAATTGCTGCAGTTGCCACAGCTAACTGAATTGGAGTTACAGAAATACCTTGTCCAAAAGAAGCTGTTGCTAAGTAAATCTTATTATTTTTTTCAAGATTTTTAATATCTCCTCTCGCTTCGCCGGTTTGTTCTATACCAGTTAGACTACCAAAACCAAAATTTTGAATATAAGAACGAAACACGCTCTGGCCAATCTTAAAAGCAACATACACTGCACCAGTATTTAATGATTTTTCCAAAACATTCGTCATTGTTTGAATACCATGTGCTTTAAAATCAGAATTTTTGATAATATGATTTCTAATTCTAACTTCTCCTTTATCTTCGTATGTTGTTTCTGGTGTTATTCCTCCGACATCAAGACCAGCAGCCATAGTAAAAATTTTAAATACTGAGCCTGGCTCGAAAGCATCGGAAACAGCAGAATTCTTGAATAAGCGATAATCCTTTACACTACTATAATTATTTGGATTAAAATTTGGAAAATTGCAAAGAGCAAGTATCTCACCAGTTTTTGGTTGTAAGACAATAACCGTACCAGATTCGGCTTTGTATTTCTTTATCCCTTCTTTAAGAAAATTACAAATATTATACTGAACCGCACGGTCAATAGTTAAAACTAAACTATCTCCGTCAATTGCTTTTTTAAGTATTTTTTCTGAATCGGGAATTATAATATTACCTGGGGCTTTTTGGGCAAGATAAAAACCTGTCTTTCCTTCTAAAGATGAATTAAAATATTCTTCTAAACCATATTGACCAATATAATAGTCATCTTTCATTCCTAAAAAACCAATTATTTGCCCAAATAAATTTCCTTCGGGATAAAAACGCCGAGATTGTTGTTCTAATCCAATACCTTCAAGGTTTAATTCATTTATTTCTTGTGCTTTTTCTAAACTGATATTTCTTTGAAGAACTTTATAAAAACTATTTTTTTGAGACAATTTTTTAACAAGTTCTATAAATTTTTCATCTTCATCGTCTTTAATTCCAAGATAAGGCATAAGTTTTTTAGCAGTTTCTTGGGGATTTTTTATATCTGCTGGAACTGCATAGAGAACATAAGACTTTAAATTTATTGCTAAAGGTACAAAATTTCTATCTTTAATCAATCCTCTTTTCGGATAGAGAATTCTTTTCCTAATCAATCTTTCTTCTCCCTGATTTTTATAAAAATTATGTCTTATAATTTGAAGATAAAAGAGGCGGATAAAAAAAAGCACAGCAAAAAAAACTATAATAACTACCAAAAAGTTAAGGCGGTTTATATTCCCTCTTCTCATTTAATTACCTATTTAAATTTAGCGGACAGCAACTGTTGATTCAACCGGAACAATATAATCCATTTTCGTTATCTTTACCATCGATTCTTTATCAGCAAGCAAGCCTAAATTTGACATTGATTGAAAGTGATTTGTCTTAATCTCCATTAACTGATTTGTTGCTTCAATTTGATTAAATTGTGCTTGAAGATTTTTTAAAGTAAAACTATATTCAGCAATTCTATTAGTTTGAATAATTCCGAGAATAGCTAAGAAAATGATTACTAAAAGTGACACAAAATTAACCAAAATAAAGACCTTTGTTTTTTTCTTTTTGAAATGGTTCCCCCGATAATAATGTGTCATATTATATTATTTATAAATTATATTTTAATTGCTGCTCTTAGTTTTGCACTGCGTGCTTGTGGATTTTTTAAAACTTCTGTTTTGCTTGGTAAAATTGGTTTCTTT
>JAGGZP010000044.1 GCA_021161965.1 bacterium | reverse complement strand
GTATAAATCTAAGTAATTTTTCTAATAAAAGAGTTGATGAATTACTTGAAAAGGTGAATAAAATACCTTATAAAAATATTAGAGAAAAAAAATACAAAGAGATTCAAGATATTCTTCTCGAAGAAGTGCCAGCGATCTTTCTTTACACAATAGAATATCAATACTTTTTGCCAAAAAAAGTTAAAGGATTTGCAATAGAAAAAATAAATTTACCCTGCGATAGGTTTAATAATATTACTGATTGGTATATAAAAACAAAAAGAACCAGAAAATAAAGCCCCTGTGGCGGAATTGGTATACGCGCTGGCTTCAGGAGCCAGTGGGAGAAATCCCTTAGAGGTTCAAATCCTCTCAGGGGCATGGAAGCTAAAATTTTACTTTTAATTTCTAATTCTAAAGTTATGACTAAATTATTTTCTGGAATTCAACCGAGCGGAGAAATTCATTTAGGAAATTATCTTGGTGCACTTAAAAATTGGATAAAACTTCAAAAAAAATATGATTGTATTTTTTCAATTGTTGATTATCATGCAATTACTGTTCCTTATTCGCCAAAAACATTACCAGAAAATATTATTGAAACAGCAATTATTTTGCTATCTATTGGGATTAATCCAAAAAAAAGTATTTTGTTTGTTCAATCAACTGTTTCAGAACATACTGAATTAGCCTGGATACTTAATACAATTACTCCTCTCGGTGATTTAAAAAGAATGACACAATTTAAACAAAAAGCAAAAGCGCATCCTAAAGCAATAAATGCTGGTCTTCTAAACTATCCAATACTTATGGCTGCCGACATTTTGCTTTACAAAGCAGAGTATGTTCCAGTTGGGGAAGACCAATTGCAGCATTTAGAATTAACTCGAACAATTGCTCGCAAATTTAATAAATTATTTGGTAAAACTTTTCCAGAGCCAAAACCAATTTTAGGTAAGGCAAAAAGGATAATGAGTTTAACAAATCCCAAAAATAAAATGAGCAAATCAACAAAAAATCCTAATAGTTATATTGCTTTGACTGATAAGCCAGATGTAATTTGGAAGAAATTATCAACAGCAGTAACTGATCCAGCGAGAAAGAGGAAAACAGATCCAGGCACGCCGGAAAAATGTAATTTGTTTACTTTACATCAGTTTTTTTCTTCAAAAAAAGAAATTGATTATATTATTGATGGCTGCAAAAAAGCAAAAATTGGTTGCCTTGAATGTAAAAAAATATTAGCAAAAAATATTAGTAAAGAACTTGTACCAATTCAAAAGAAAATAGAAAAGTTTTTAAAAAATAAAGATTTAGTTAGAGAAATTCTTGAAGATGGCGCAAAAAAAGCAAAAAAAATAGCCAAAAAAAATTTGGCTGAAATTAAGAAAAAAATGGGATTTATATTTTAAATTCACAGAAATTTTTACAAAATAATAAACTCTCTTTGTAAAAAGAGAGTTTTAGTTTTTAGAGATTTAATCCCTGTCCTTTTTTTATACGGATTGTTCCATTTTTATCTAAAATAACAATATCTTTTCTCTCTATTTTGCCAGTTAGTAGATATTTTGATATAGCATCATTTACTCTTTCTTGTATTACTCGCCTTAATGGTCGTGCACCAAATGTTGGGTCAAAACCTGCTTCAGCTAATTCATTTATTGCTTCTTCAGTTATTTTTAAGGTGATTCCTTTATTAGCTAATTTTTTAATTATTTTATTTAATAGAAGTTTTGTAATTTCGCGAATTTCATTTTTTCCTAATGGTTTAAAAACAATTATTCCATCAAAACGATTCAAAAATTCGGGACGGAAATATGGTTTTAATTTTTCTCTAATTAATATATCTTGAATAGTTTTGATCGATGTTCCTTTCCGAATTTCATCTTGGATAAATTGTGTGCCAGCATTTGATGTGCCGATTAAAATAACGTTTGTAAAGTCAATTGTTCGGCCTAAAGCATCAGTTAGGCGTCCATCATCCATAACTTGTAAGAATAGATTTAGAATATCAGGGTGCGCTTTCTCTATTTCATCAAGGAGAACTAAAGAAAAGGGATTTAACCGGACTGCCTCAGTCAATTGCCCGCCTTTTTCACTGCCCGGTGTTCCAATTAAACGATTGATACTTTCTTTAGTTTGGTATTCGCTCATATCTAAGCGGATCATTTTATTTTCATTACCAAAATAGACCTCGGCAACAGTTTTTGCTAGTTCTGTTTTTCCAACGCCAGTCGGTCCCAAAAACAATAAATTGACAATTGGCCTTTTGACATCACGTAATTCTGTTCTGGCTCGACGTAGTGCTGCGGAAACCATATTAACTGCTTCATTTTGGTCGATAATTCTTTGATGAATTCGTGATTCTAAATTTAGCAATTTTTCACTTTCCTTTTCAGTAACTTTTGTTACAGGAATTCCTGTCTTTTCAGAGACTATTTCGGCGACATCTTCAGCGTGAATTATTGTTCGACGACCACGTTTTCTATGAACAGCAGACGCTACTTCTTTTAGAAGATTAATTGCTTTTTCAGGTAAAAATCTTTCGTGGATAAACTGTTTTGACAATTTGTATGCTTTTCTAATTGCTCCATAAGAAAAATAAACTTGTTGTTTTGCCTCGATATAAGCGGTATTTGCCTCAAGAATTTGGATTGTCGCGTTTTCTTCAGGCTCATCAATTTCAACCTTTGTTAACACCTGCCCTAAACTTTTAGTCTCAATATTTTCTCTGTATTCTTTTGGGAATGTTGTTGCAATAACTAAAAATAATTTTCTTTTTAAAGCATCTGCCAACATTTCAGAAATATCCAATTCCCCTTTTGTTGTTTTAACACCGACCATATTATGGATTTTTGGAATAAACAAGATTATATTTCCTGCTCGGACAATCTCATTCATTATTATTTGTAGCCTTTCCTCGATTTCCCCGGGACGCGATGCGCCAGCAACCAAACTTGGAACAGAAAGACTAACTAGTCTTTTATCTTGAAGATATTTTGGAACATTTTCTTCAATCATTTTCCAGGCTAATCCATTAATTATACTTGTTTTACCAACGCCAGGTTGGCCAACTAAAATCAAACTTTGTTGACCACCTTCGATGATCCTAAAAATTTCTGCGAACTCCTTTTTTCTATCTAAGCAAATTGGCAAATAACCTCCTCGAGCAATTTGCGTTAAATCTTGACTGTAGGCATCTAAGTATGGTGTAGCAATAGCAGTCATTGCTTTATTCATCGCTCCTTTCGGTCGCAGTTGTGCAGCACCTCTAAATTTTTGCCATCTTTCTTTAATTTTTTTGTAAACATCAATCCAAACACAAACATTTTTTACTTCAGTTCCAGTAATTTCTAAATCATAAAGAATTTCAGTAACCATATTTTTTTGTTCACTAATTGATTGAAATATTTCTGTTAGACTAATATTTTTTGCTTTTTTCTCCGCAGCAATCTCATAGGCACGAAACAATACTTGTTTTGTTTCAATAGAAAAATTTGTTTCTTCCCCTGTTGGTAGTAAAGAAAGTGCTTGAGTTATTTTTGATTTTAATTTTATCCAGGAAATGCCCAGTCGGTTAATTATTAAAGCGAATCCCGATAAATTTAGGCCAGCAGAGAACAAATGGATTGGTAAAATTTCTTTATGTTTTAATTTTTTTGCTAAATTCCAAGAATTAAGAATTAAAGTAAATGCTTTAGGGGAAAGAGCATCAATGACATTTATTTTAAATCGGTTTGGTAGGCGAGAAATATCGCTCCAATCAATTGCCTGAGAAGTGATTTCTCCTTTTGTTTGAGGCCAGATAATTTTTTTCTTTTCGGAAAAACTGATTAACCGATAGTAAAGAAAACAATCTGTTAGGATAGATATCCAAAAAATTAGTTTGAGTTTTCGGGGAGGCAGGAAAAAAAATTGCCAATAATGGGATAAAAAGTCAAGATGAAGTAAAACTTTTAAGATTGAAATTATTCCCAGAAGACCAAAGCCAAAAAGCGCGGAGTTAATTAATATCCGAAAAAATTTTTTTAAACCATGAATGATTTTTTGTCCGGGATAAAAACTTTCTTCAAAATAAATCAAAAAACCGCCGATTAGTGCATAAAAACCACGACCCTGACATTTTGGACATTTTTTCTCATTTATTAATCTCCCTCGACCATTACAAGTCGGACAGTAAATGTATTTCATAGGATAGTATTAAAATTTATTCTGTAAATGTAATTTTAAGTCAATTTAATTATTTGCCAAATAGATAAAATTGGTAGGATAATATAAATTATTAAAAGAGTGAGTAATCCTAGAATTCCTAATAAAAATAAAAATAGACGCCACCCTAAAAGAAGACATCGCATAAAAAAGCTAATAATTCTGCCTTTAAAATCATATTGGCCAAACATTGGTTTAAATAAATAAGCAAATAGTATTTTTAGGCCTAAATATTTAGACAATTTTTTTGACTTTTTAAATACAAATAGAAACGTTTTTTTTAAACCTTTACTATACCACCAAAGTGGAAAATATAAGATATTAAGAATTGTTTCAATAAAAATATTTCTTGATAGTTTGCTCATGTGGTTGGTTTAAGAATTGGTGTTTTTATTCTTATTTCAAGATCTTTTACAATAATTTTATTTT
>JAGGZP010000007.1 GCA_021161965.1 bacterium | reverse complement strand
TCAAAATAAAATAATTCGCTTCTTTTAAATCTTTTAGAATTTTATTTACTTTTTTTTCTGAATCAATTGATAATTTCTCTAAGATTTTATTATCAATTTTAAACAATTTTGCCCAAAATGTACTGCGATTGTCTTTTTCTATTTGTGGTTGGAGTTTTACTTTAATACTCCAATATTTTTTTGGTTTAAATTTTTCTATTTCTTTTTCTCTCTCACAAATCAGTCTTAGAGCCGGCGACTGAACCCGACCAGCAGAAAGCCCTTTAGCTATTTTTTTCCACAAAAGTGGTGACAAACTATAACCAACTAATCGGTCTAATATTCGTCGTGCTTGTTGGGAGTTAACTAAATTCAAATTTATTTCTCGAGGATTTTTTAGAGCGTTTTTTACTGCTTCCTCAGTTATTTCATGAAAAGCAATCCTTTTAATTTCTTTTTTTGGCAAAATTTTTGATAAATGCCAAGAAATTGCTTCTCCCTCCCTATCTTCATCGGTTGCTAAATAGATTTTTTCTGCTTTTTCAGCAATTTTTTTTAATTTATTAACAATTTTTCTTTTTTTTGTTGGAATTACATATTGTGGTTGGAAATTGTTTTCAATATCAATACCCATTTTCCCTCGCGGTAAATCACGAATATGTCCGTTACACGATTCAATAACAAAATCATCTTTTAAAAATTGACTGATTGTTTTTGCTTTTGTTGGTGATTCAACAATAATTAATTTCATTGAATTCAATTTAGAAATTTAATGTATAGTATTCTCCTCCCAAATGTTTGACCTTTTTAGATATTTCCATAATTGTTAAAGTTGAATTAACGATATTTGTTTCAAGTTTACTTTTTTTAATTATTTCGTCAATGTGTATCGGCTTTTCTGATGTTGAAAGAATTTCTAAAATAATTTTTTCTTCTTTAGATGCTGGTCTAATTATTTTTTCTTTTCCTAGAGAAAGATTTAGACTTAATGCCTCCAAAATATCATTTGCATCAGTTACTGCTTTTGCTCCGAGTTTAATAAGGTTATTACAGCCAACAGAGTTTTGGCTATAGATATTTCCCGGGACAGCAAAAACTTCACGTCCCTGATCTAAAGCATGATGTGCTGTAATTAAAGCACCAGATCTTTCCGGTGCTTCAATAACTAAAACCCCCAAAGATAAACCAGAAATTATTCTATTTCTTGCTGGAAATGTCCATTTTGTCGGTTTTGTTCCTGGCGGATATTCGGAAATTATTGCTCCACCCGATTTTATTATTCTTTCCGCCAATTTTTTGTGGATTCTCGGATAAATCATATCTAACCCTGACCCCAAGACAGCAATTGTTTTTCCATTAACATCTAATGCTGCTTGATGAGCCAAAGCGTCAGTTCCTAATGCTAACCCACTAACAATTGTTAAACCAATTTTTGCTAAATCTTTAACAATCGAAGAAACAATTTGTTTTCCATAATTAGATATTTTTCTTGTTCCAACAACAGCCAAAGGATATTTTTCTTCTGCTTCTAATTTTCCTAAAACATAAATTTCTTTTGGTGGATCATAAATCTCTTTCAGAAGTTTTGGATAATTTTTATCAGTAATTTTTATAATTTGTATATTTGGCCTTGACATTTTCTATTTTTATGTTATTATACTAATAATCTTGATTTAAAAGTCAAGTTAGAAAGGAGGTTTTATGTCTAAAAGACATGATATTAAAAAATTGGGCCTTATTGCTGCCCTTGGTTTTGTTGGCTGTGAGTTTGTTGCCTTTATTGGCGAGGCAATGAGATTAGCGATTGTTTCTCTGTTTCGGAGGAAAAGTTGATTAAGATAGTCAAGGTTGAAAGAGAGAAGAAAATAGTTAAAAAAGTGATTGCAATCATTAATGACTATATTACTATTAAATTTGTTAGAGGAAAAGATGGCAGACCGGTTGAAGTAAGTCGCTTTATTCCTGGGAGCCGGCTTTACGAACCAGAAAAACTTTGGATACCGAAGGAAATCTATAAGAAATTAATGCGACAGATTTATGCAATTTTTAATCAAAAAGGAGGGAAAAAATGAAGTATCAAGTAATTCAGACTGAATTAGCCGCTCAGGTTTTTGCCAAATCAGCTGAAGAAGCGATTAAAAAAGTCAATCAACAGCTGGCTGGTTTTAGTCGGGTGGATGATATTTTAGGAAGACCAGAAAAAATTGGACCGAACACTTGGCGAGTGCCGGTTTGTTCAATAAAAATTGGCGGGCCAGTTGAAGCGCAATCAGAAAAACAAGCAATTGAAAAGGTTTGCCGGGCACTCGGTCTATTCCCTAATCCAACTATGATTGCTGTTCCTGTGTTTTAAATTAAAGGGCGCTTAAAGCGCCCTTTTAAATTTTCTAATAAGAGTTTACTAAAGCAAAAAATTTGTTATAATCATAATATGAGAGTATTATTGTCTGGTGGAGGAACGGCTGGCTCGGTTGTTCCACTAATCGCTTTAGCTAAAAAAATAAAAGAAGAAAAAACAGAAAGTGAGTTTTTATTTATTGGGACAAGAAAGGCCTGGCCGGAAAAACAATTAATTAAAAATCAAGGAATTTATTTTTCCTCAATTCACAGTGGGAAACTTCGCCGCTATTTTGATTGGCGGAATTTTTTTGATTTATTTTTGATTTTTATTGGTTTTTTTCAATCAATTTTTCTAATCAAAAAATTTAAACCAGATATCTCGATTTCTGCTGGCGGATTTGTTTCTGTGCCAGTTAATTTCGCTGCTTTTGTTTTAAAAGTTCCAATTTTGATTCATCAGCAAGATATTGTTCCAGGTCTAGCTAATAGGCTGATAGCCCCTTTTGCTAAAAAAATAACTGTCACCTTTGAGAAATCTCTTAATGATTTTCCCAAAAATAAAACTATTTTAACTGGTAATCCAATTAGACTAGAAATTTTACAAGGGGATAAAGATAGAGCAATTAAAGAATTTAATTTAGAAAAAGATTTGTCAACAGTTTTAATTTTTGGCGGAGGAACTGGTTCAAAAAAAATAAATGAAATGATTTTAAAAATTGTGCCCGACTTAATTAAATTTTGTCAAATAATCCATCTAACTGGTAAGAATAAGATATTAAATCAATTGTCATTGAATCGCTACCATCAATATGAGTTTTTGTCTGAAAAAATGGCTGATGCTTACGCTATAGCTGATTTAGTTGTTTCACGCGCAGGTATGGGAACTTTAACAGAATTATCTTTTTGGGCCAAACCATCAATTTTAATTCCAATTCCTGATTCGCATCAAGAAAAAAATGCGAATTATTTTAGAAAAAATAAAGCAGCAGTTGTTTTAAATCAAAAAAGCTTAACTCCGGAAATTTTATTAGAAAATATAAAAAAAATTCTTGAAAATAGTGATTTGAAAAATGATTTATCAAAAAATATCAGCCAAATAATAAATAAAAACGCGATAGAAAATATAATTAAGGAAATTGAAAAAATCGTTTAAACTGATAAAGTAGCTGAAAATTAAAGTTTATTTGACAAAAAAGTAAGAAATTGATACAATTGAAGTAATCTAAAAGGAGGAAAAATTGAAAAGACTAATTCTTGGACTGTTCTTACTAGTTTTTCTGCCTTTGTCAGCTAACGAGAAAATAGTTGCTTTAACATTTGATGATGGTCCTTGGCTAAAACAGACAGAAAAAATTTTAAAGATACTTGATAAATACAAAGTTAAAGCAACATTTTTCGTTTTAGGCTGCCAGGTAAAGCGTTATCCAGAAATTCTTAGAAAAATCGTTAAACAGGGATCGGAAATCGGTAATCATACTTATTATCATCCGGATTTAACAAAACTGAAAAATAAACAAATCAAAAAAGAGGTTCTCGAGACTGAAAAATTAATTAAAAAAATAGTCGGTGACTCCGTAAAACTAACTTATTTTCGTCCACCCTATTTGAGTATTAATAAAAGAGTAGAAAAAGTTCTTAATTCCCTTGGCTACAAAGTAATAATGCAGACGATTGATTCAAATGACTGGTATTATGCACGAAAAAAAGATGGTAGTAAATTGATTGTTAAAAGAGTGTTAAGATTAATTGATAAAAGCAATAAAGATAAAGAAATTATTGTTTTTCATGATGGTGGAGGAAACAGAAAAGCAACTATTCAGGCCTTGCCAATAATTATTAAAGAATTGCAAAAAAGAGGATACAAAATTGTTAGTTTAAAAGAAATTTTAAAAAATTAAGCCCGCCATATGGCGGGCTTTTTATATAGAGGACTTTTTTTCTTTTTTATTTTTGATAAAGTAAAAATATGGATTTTAATAAAATAAAAAAAATTTATTTTGTCGGAATTGGCGGAATTGGTTTAAGCGCAATTGCTAAAATGATGTTAGCAAAAAAGAAAAAAGTTTTTGGTTCCGATTTAAAAATGTCAGAAATTACTACTGATTTAAGAAAACAAGGAGCAAAAATATTTAAAGGACATAAGAGAGAAAATTTAGCATCTGATACAGATTTATTAATTTATTCACCAGCTGTACCAGAAAATAATCCGGAAAGAATAAAAGCAAGAAAACTTGGTATTCCCCAATTCTCTTATCCTGAATTTTTAGGTATGCTTTCTCGGCAATATTTTACAATTGCTATTTCTGGCACTAATGGAAAGTCAACAACAACATCAATTCTTGGTTTAATTTTGGAAAAAGCTGGTTTTGACCCAACAGTAATTGTCGGAAGTAAGGTTCCGCAATGGAAAGGAAATTCGCGTTTAGGAAAATCCGCGTTCAATATCCGCGTAAATCCGCGTCTTTATCCGCGTGAATCTGCGTTTTTAGTGGTCGAGGCCTGCGAATGGCGAGCTCATATGTTAAATCTTCAGCCGAAAATAATTGTTTTAACAAACATTGAAAAAGATCATCTTGATTATTACCGAAATCTTAATCATATTATCAAAACTTTTCAAAAGTATATTAATAAATTACCGAAAAATGGAATTCTAGTTTTTAATGCCGATGACAAAAATTTAAAAAAATTAAAACCAAAATCCAAAAAAATTACTTATGGAATAAAAAATAGAGCTGATGTTAGCGCTAAAAATATTGCTTTAAAAAATGGCAAAC
>JAGGZP010000043.1 GCA_021161965.1 bacterium | reverse complement strand
TCCTAATATATTATATTCTAAATTCATTAACCAATGAAAATATTTTAGCCGCAATTTATTGTTTTTTATTTTTGCGCCCTGATAAGCGAAATTTGAAATTGTGTAACGATTAGCAATAACTGTATAACCCTGTCTTAACCAATCTTTTATTTTTCTAGAAACATCAAAACGATCGAGTGCGTAAAATAGAGATGCCTGATAAGGGCCAATTTCTTTCAGCGTTCCATATTTGCCTCGAAGATAATTTTCAACAAAATAAGCCGAGGGTTTGCCATATTGAGGAAAATCTAATGTTTTATATTTAATCTTTACTTTTTTTAAATTTCTTAACAAATATCTAAATTGAGTTGCCTTCCCCGAACCATCTGTTCCTTCTAAAACAATAAATAAACTTTTCTTATTTTTTTTCATAGTATAATTTTAATTAATCTCAAAATTTAGTCAAATAAATGTTCGGCCTTTTTATACAAATGACTAAAGATAGAATTTTAATTTATTTTCCGATTTATAAAAAGTCAAAAATCTCGCAACCGCGAGATTTTGAACCAAAATATTTTAGCAAAATTTTAACTCGTAAAGAAACCAAGCTCCTTTTGCTCTTATTAAATAAAAGGGATTACTTGTTTTAATTTTGTAATCCCTTTATTTTATCATTTTGATTAATTCCTCAAATTTCTGTCTCCGATATAAAATTGTTTTTGTTTTTGTTTTCTTCTCAACTGCTCTCACAAAAGCTGACACATCATCAACAAAATAATCGACATTTAATTTCTTACAAATATAAGCCTTCCAATCTTTAGCATTTTTGTGTGTCGAACTAGAGTACAAAAACATTTTATCATAATAAATTTTATTTCTTTTTAACCACTTCTCCAGTTCTCTTCTGTAGCCTTCATAATTCGCTGAAATTATATGTATTTCCCATCCGTTTTCCTGGAGATAACTAATAAATCTTTTTATTTCCACATTAACTTCTCTTAAATAGTAGTCATAAAATTGTCGAAATTGCGGAATGACTATCAAATATCGAACTAACTCCCGAAAAAAACGGTATCTTAAAAACTTTCTAAATATGTTTGGAATAATACAAATTACACCATCAATATCTATGCCAATTTTCCTCAATTTCTCCTCCTTTTTAGTTTTTTATTTAAATTGAAATTTTCAAACTTGGACCCATTGTTGTTGCCAAATATACTCCTTTAATAAAATTACTCTTTACTTTTGCTGGTTTTGCCTTCTTAACACTCTCTAAAAACTTTAAAATATTCTCTTTAATTTTTTCTTTTGGCCAAGAAACTTTTGCAACCGCTTGATGAATATTTCCTGTTTCGTCATTTTTAAAAACAATTTTACCTTTATTTAATTCCTCGATTGTCTTTTTAACATCAGTAGTTATAGTTTGGGATTTTGGATTTGGCATTAACCCCTTTGGTCCTAAAATTTTAGCAATCTTTGCTAAATCTTTCATCATTTCCGGCTCAGCAATTGCTACATCAAAATCACATTTTCCTGTTTTTTTAATCTTCTCAATAAGTTCTTGGCCACCAACTACTTCTGCTCCAGCTTTTTTAGCAGTCTCAATATTTTTTTGTGAAACAAAAGCAGCAATCTTTTTTTTCTTAACTGTTCCATAGGGCAAAATTAAAGTACCTTTTACTTGCTGCTCGGTTTTATTTGGATCTATCCCTAATTTTATATGTAATTCAATACTTTCATCAAATTTTGCTATTTTATTTTCTTTAATAAAATCGATTGCCTCATCAACAGTATAGAGTTTATTTTTATCTATTTTTGACTTAACTTTTTGATATTTTTTACTGCGCATAAAAATTAAATTATTTCTAAGCCCATTTGTCTGGCTGTTCCTTCTATAATTTTTATTGCTGCTTCTAAATCATCAGTATTTAGGTCGGGCATTTTTATTTTGGCAATTTCTTCAATTTGTTTGCGTGTTACTTTGCCAACTTTTTTTTGGAGGGGATTACCTGAACCTTTTTCAATACCAGCAGCTTTTTTAAGTAATTCAGACGTTAGAGGAGTTTTTACTACAAATGTATATGTTCTATCCTCAAAAACTTTTATCTCAACCGGCAAGGTATTGCCAATTTTATCTTTTGTTGCATCATTAAACTTTTTACAAAATTCAGAAATATTAAGACCATGTTGACCTAATGCTGGTCCAATTGGTGGAGTTGGGGTCGCCTTCCCTGCAGGAATTTGTAATTTAATTGTTGTTTTTAATTTTTTTGCCATAACAATTTACAATTAAATAGCTTAAACTTTCTTTACTTGCAAAAAATCGAGTTTAACCGGCGTTTCACGATTAAACATAGAAACTAAAACTGTTACCTTCCCTCTATCCTCGTCTATTTCCGAAACTCTTCCTTCAAAATCCTTAAACGGACCATCAATAATTTTAACCGGGTCATCAATAGAAAGATCTATTTTATATTTTGGTTCTTTAATTCCCATTCTTTTTTGAATCATTTTTATTTCTTCGTCGGAAAGTGGGGTTGGAATTGTCCCGGAGCCGACAAAACCGGTAACATTTGGAGTATTTCGAACAACATACCAAGACTCATCAGTAACAATCATTTCTACCAATACATAACCAAGAAACATTTTCTCGGTAACGATTCTTCTTTTACCATTTCTTATTTTTATTCTTTTCTCTGTCGGAACTAAAACATTAAAAATTTTATCTTCCATATTCATAGATTTAATCCGCTGCTTTAAATTTTCAGCAACGCTTTCTTCGTAGCCAGAATACGTGTGTAAAGCATACCAATGTCGTCCTTGTTGTATTTGTTTAGGCATAAGCTTTATTTAATAAAAATTTGTAATACTTTCGTTAAAATAAAATCAACAATTCCTAAAAAAATTGCAACACCTAAACTAATCCCAATTACAAGCAAGGTATGGTTTTTTAAATCTTTCTTGCTAGGCCAAGAGACCTTTCTTAATTCTTGTTTTGCTTCTTTTAAATATTTTACAAATTTATTAATCATAATTGGATTTTAAAAAGACCAAATGGTCTAGTATAAGTATAGAATATTAAATAAATTAGTCAAGTGTTTTTTTCATTAAAATACTGATTATAAATTGCAAAATGCAAAAATCAATTTTCAATTTTCACCCCTCACTTGGTTCTTTGACATAAACCTTTAAAGATTGTTTATTTTTACGTGGCACTATATAGTGAGCCAAGTGAGGGGTTC
>JAGGZP010000057.1 GCA_021161965.1 bacterium | reverse complement strand
GAATAAAGGATTTGAGAATAAAGATCGAGAATTAATAAATAAAGCTACTGGAAAGAAAATATGGATCTTCTAAAAACGTTTTCTTAAAGTTATTTAAAAAAAGTGTTTGCAATTTAAGAGAAGTGTAAATTGGTGTAATAATGATAAGTTTTACTTTTTAGTTATCTTTGGCAGATAATTGGAATTTGTATTGCTTTGGCAATTAGCGGTTGGATAAGTTTTGGATTTTATTATTTTCTTACTATTAAAAAAGAATTAGTAATAAAATTTGTTAATAAACATCCTTTTTTACAACAGGTGTCTCAAAAATATTAATATATGCCCAAGGTTTCAGTAATAATACCAACATATAATCGAGCGGATTTATTACCCCGAGCTATTAAAAGTGTTCTAAACCAGACATTTAAAGATTTTGAGTTGATAATAGTTGACGATGGTTCGACAGACAATACTAAAGAGGTTGTCAAAGGATTTCAAAAAGATGATAGAAGGATTAAGTACATTTGGCAAGAGAATTCAGGCGGAGCGGCTAAGCCCAAAAATAAAGGGATTAAAAATTCTAAAGGGGATTACATTGCAATTTTAGACTCAGATGATGAATGGTTACCAGAAAAACTACAAAAGCAACTTGAACTGTTTAAAAATTCTAGTAACCCCAAAATAGGATTTGTTAGTTGTCATGCTTTAGTTATTAATGAAAAGAGTGGAAAGAAGTTAGAATACAGAATCCCTCGATATAAGAATGTATTAAAAAATATATTAACTCATGATTATATGGGAAGCGGGAGTGGTATGATATATAAAAAAACAGTTTTTGATGATGTCGGTTTGTTCGATGAAAATCTCAAAACAGGACAAGATTGGGAAATGCGAATAAAATTAGCTCGAAAATACGACTTTGATTTTGTTGACGAACCCTTATTTAAATATTATATCCATTCAGAAAATATCTCTGGTTTGTCGGATATAAAAATAAGAGAGAGAGATTTAGAGTATATTTTCCAAAAATATAAAAAATATTATGAGCAAAATCCTAAAATTTATAGTACTAAATTAAGGTACGATGGAACAAGGTATGTGTTGGCCCGAGAATTAAAAAAAGGTAGGAGGTGTTTTATAAAATCTATCAAATTAAATCCATTAAATGTTAAAACTTATTTATATTTGTTAATTTCTCTTTTTGGTTCCGATTTTTATTATAATTTAAGTCAGTTAAAAATGCAGTTGAGGGGGTATAGAATTTTTGATAAAATTTAGCTTTATGAATTTCAGTGTCGTTATCCCAACCTATAATTGAAAAATAAGTTTAGAAGTAATGCTCAAAAATCAATAGAACATTTAAAATTGGAAGAAGTTGCTAAAAAATGGCTGGAAATTTAAATAAAAAAATTAAACTTCTTCATATTATTACAGGCCTTTCTACCGGCGGAGCTGAAATGATGTTGTATAAACTTGTTTCAAAAATGGACAGAAGTTGTTTTGATATTTATGTTGCTTCTTTAACAAATATCGGTCCTATAGGAGAAAAAATAAAAAAGTTAAATATTCTTGTAGTTGCGGTTGGAATGAAAAGAGGGTGGAGAGGTTTTTTTAGTTTTTCAGGATTTTTTAAATTGTTAAGCATTGTAAAAAATTATAAGCCGGATGTAATTCAAACTTGGATGTATCATTCAGATTTAATTGGCGGGTTAGTTGGAAAATTGCTTAAAATACCTGTTATATGGGGTATTCACCATAGTAATTTGAGCCCTAAATATAACAAAAAGACAACTATATGGACGGCAAAAATTTGTGCTAAATTTTCGAAAACTTTACCTAAAAAAATTATCTGTTGCTCATACGCTTCAAAAAATGTCCATAGTAAATTGGGATATGATGAAAATAAAATGATTGTTATTTCTAATGGGTTTGATTTAGATGCATTTTTACCGGATAAGCAAGGGAGAGAAAAAGTTAGAAAGGAACTTGGTATAAACGACAAAATAATAGTTATTGGTTTTCCTGCCAGATTTGATCCGCAAAAAGATCATAAAAATTTTTTTGAAGCAGCAAAAATAGTGCGTAAAATTTACCCAAATGTTCATTTTCTTTTATGTGGAGATGGAATTAGTTGGAATAATAAAAAATTAAAAGAGTGGATAGAAAAATCAGGTGTTAAGAAGGTAACATATCTTCTTGGAAGACGAGATGATATGAAAAATATCTATAATTCAATTGATATTTTTTCTTCTTCTTCTTGTGGTGAGGGTTTTCCTAATGTTATTGGTGAGGCAATGGCTTGCGAAGTTCCTTGCGTTGTAACGGATGTTGGAGATTCAGCAATTATTGTAAAAGATACTGGTTTTGTAGTTCCGCCAAAAAATCCAGAGGTATTAGCTGAGGCAATAATAAAGATGATAGAAATGGGAGAAGAAAAAAGGAAAGAATTAGGAAAAAAAGCAAGAGATAGAATTAAGGAAAATTACTCAATAGAAAAAATTGTTAAAAATTATGAGCAATTATATAAAAAAGTATGTGTGG
>JAGGZP010000030.1 GCA_021161965.1 bacterium | reverse complement strand
CATCGATAATTTTATTTTTCAAATTCTTGGAACTTTTTAAATAAACTTTTATGTAATTTGGAGTAAATCCTTGCCAAAAACCATTTTTATTTTTATTCTCGAATAGAACAGGAAAAATTTTATTTAGATATTTTTTTCTTATCTTTTTTGACAATTTATCACTTAAATCAATTAATTTTTTAGACCTTTGTTTTTTTATTTTTTCTGGAAGTTGGTTAGGCATTTCTGCAGCTGCTGTAAATGGTCTTTTTGAATAACGAAAAATATGAAGTTTTAAGAATGGCTGGGATTTAATAAAGTTATAAGTCTTTTGAAAATCATCTTTTGTCTCCCCAGGAAAACCAACAATTACATCAGCAGTTAAACTTAAATTAGGAACGTTTTTTAATTCATCAATTATTTTTTTAACCGTAGAAATTTTGTAGTTTCTTCCCATTAAACGCAGAATTTTTTCGGAACAACTTTGTAAAGATAAATGAATGTGGGGGCAGATTCTTGAATTATTTTTAATTAATTCAATCAGTTCGTCATTTATTTTATCAGGCCAAAATGAAGACAAACGAATTCTTTCTATTTTTGTTTCTTGAAGTATTTTTTTTAAAAGTATTATAAGTGCCTGAGTACCTCTTATTTTATTTTTAATCCGAAAATCAGTAATATCTGTCCCAACTAAAACAATTTCTTTATAACCTTGCTTTACTAATAATTTAATTCTATCAACTATTTCAGAAATTTCAACACTCCTTGATCTACCACGTAAATAAGGAACTATACAGTAGGAGCAGAAATGGTTGCATCCTTCTTGAATTTTTACTAAAGCACGAGTTTTCCTTCTCTCTAGTTTTATTTTTTTATATGGCTGTGCTTTTTGGAACCTAAGAATTTCTGAAACTACCTTATCTTTATTAACATAAATAACATTTTTTGTATCTTTTAAGAAACAACCTGTCAAAATAATTGGTGATTTCGGATTATTTTTTTTAAGATAGTGAATTAATTGTCTGACTTCTTTTTCTGCTTTTAAAGTTACTGCGCAAGAATTAATGAGGTTGATATCTGCATTACAATTCTTCTGGTTAAAATGTGTTTTTATTCCTTTTCTCGATAATTTTTCACCAATAACTTGCGATTCGGCCTGATTTAGTTTACAACCAAAAGTAAAAATTGCCACTTTCATAAACAAACTACCTTAATCTTTTTCTCATTTCTTTAACAATTTTTTCTTGATCGATTGTTTCTTGACTACCGCTAGTCATATCACGAACTATAATGGTTTCGTTATGCGCTTCATCTTGACCAATAATTAAGGTATATTTTGCTTTAAGTTTATCAGCTAATTCTAATTGGGTTCTTAGACTATCTTTACTAAAATTTTCAACTACACGGAATTTCTCACGTCTCAACGTTTCAAAAATTCTTAATGCTTTCTGTCGAGCAAATTCACCTATTTGGGCAATAAAGATTTGAGGTGCCTTCTTTTTTGGAATTTTTATTTTTTCGGCTTTCAACTCCTCAACGATTCTATCAATTCCAAAAGCGACCCCGCAGGCGGGTATATCACGATTACTAAACATTTTAATTAAATTATCGTATCTCCCTCCGCCACCTAAAGCGAAATTTGTTTCGAGACTTTTTCTTGTCGGCCAAACCTCAAATACTGTTCGAGTATAATAATCAAGTCCGCGAACTAAATAAGGATCTAGAGAATAAGGTATTTTCAATTCATCAAGATATTCTAGTACTCGAACAAAATGTTGTCGACAATTTTCACAAAGCCAGTCAACTACTTGCGGAGCTTTTTTTATAATTCTCTGACAATCGGGATTTTTACAATCGAGAATTCTTAAAGGATTAGTTTTTAATCGTCTCTGACAATCCTTACATAATTTATTTCTTTTAGAACGCAGATAACTCACTAATTTTCGGCGATAAGCTTTTCGACATTCGGAACAACCGATGCTATTTACTTTAATTAGTACATCTATTTTTAAAGCATCGAAAAGCGAGTAAGCAAAAGAAATAATTTCTGCATCAATTACTGGTTTATCGGAACCAATAACTTCTAAACCAAACTGATAAAACTGGCGATACCTCCCTGACTGCGGTCTTTCCCGGCGAAACATTGGTCCAGAATAATAAACTTTTATCGGCTGAGATAGATTAAACATTCCGTGCTCAAGATATGCACGAACAATAGGAGCTGTTCCTTCCGGGCGCAAGCAAACCTTTGTCTTGCCTTTATCTGTAAAAGTAAACATTTGTTTTTCAACAATATCGGTTGATTGGCCAATACCCTTCTCAAAAAGTTCCCTCTCTTCAATAATCGGCGTATCGATTCTTTGAAAATTGTAGCTCTCGGCTAATATTTCGGCTTGTTTCAAAACATATTGAAAATATGACTGATCTTCCGGCAAAATATCTCTTACTCCTCTGAGTAAATGAGGAACATATTTAACTTTATGCTTTCTTTCTTTAATAACCTTTTTTCGAGGCCTACCTCGACCTTTTTTTATTTTTTTATTTCTTTTTCTTTTAGGCATATTTTTATAAATTATTATAATTCGGAGACGCAAATTTACCAACTCTTTTGAGTGGCCAACCCCTAAGCCAAACCCGGCCAACAATTTCGCTACGATGAATTGGACCAAAAGAGCGCGAATCTAAACTTGCTTCACGATTATCTCCTAAAACATAATATTCATCCGGTTTAAGTTTAATATCTATGTTTCCATACGTTGACATACCCGGCAAGAGGTAATTTTCTTCCAGTTTTAATCCATATTTATATTGTTGATTATAAATATAAATATTACTATCTTTAATAACTACCCTTTCGTTTGGTAAGCCAATAATTCTTTTGATTAGATATTCTCTTGGATTACGTGGTGAGCGGAAAACTATAACATCACCTCGCTGGGGATTTTCAAACTTATAGCTTATTTCTTCGATAAGCAAATAATCATTATTTTCAAAGGTTGGTTCCATCGAAATACCGCGGACCAGAAATGGTTGAAAAATAAAATGGTGAATTGGCCAAACAATTAAAACAGTAATAATTGCTATCTTAACAATATCTAAAATAAATCCAACGATTGACGAATTAATCAATTTTGTTTTTTTAGTTTCTTCAGGCATTTTTATCTTTTTTTAAAAAAGATATTTCTCTAACCAATTTTACTATCTTATCCTCTATATTCTTTATCTTAAGAATAAAGTAAAAAATAAAATAGAAGATAATAATTATTGCAAAATAGATAACCACATCAACTCCTCGCCCAACACCTAATATCCGAGCAAGTAAACTAGTTGATTCCGGGTAGATAATTATAAAAATAGTAATAAGCCAAAAAAACATCCAAAAAATGAACAAAGGCAAAGTTAAGTCTCTTTGTCTGAAACGACGAATAAGATTAAAAATTGCTAAAACTATTAAGATTATTAAAAGAATTTGAATTAATGTCATATG
>JAGGZP010000010.1 GCA_021161965.1 bacterium | reverse complement strand
TAATGAAACAATAATAAAACTTAAAAATTTTTCAGGGCAAGAGAAAGAGAAAAGACAAAGAATGTATGATTTGCAAAAGGTACTACGATTAAAACAAAATGATTTAAATCAGATAAATAACAAAATTAATGATATCAAAGTTGATTTAGCAAAATTAGAAACAAAAAAAGAATCATTAAGATATGAAATAGAAAGCGAAAAAATTAATATTGATAGTAAAATATTTATTGATAATGCTGATAATTTATTGCCAGATATTCAAAAATTAAAACGACAAATTGAATTAATTGGTGGAATAGATCCAGAAGTTACAAAAGAATATCCCGAATGTCGAAAAAGATGGGAATTTTTATCGAATCAAACAAAAGATTTAAATACTGCTCTTCAATCTTTAGAAAAAATTAATAAGGAACTAGATCAAAAAATCACTGAGCAATTTAATCAAAGTTTTTCAGAAATTAATCGGAATTTTGAAAAATATTTTAAAATTTTTTTCAATGGTGGTAGGGCAAAACTTTTATTAAAAAAAGACAAAAGTAACATTGAAGATAAAGAAGAAACAGAGCAAAAGCAACAAACAACAATTGAAATTTTAGCTACACCTCCAGGGAAAAGAATAAAACACCTTGAAGCATTATCGGGAGGTGAGAAAGCACTGACATCGCTTTCATTAATTTGTGCAATTATTGCAACTTCAAAGCCACCATTTGTTGTATTTGATGAAGTTGATAGCGCGCTTGATGAGGAAAATTCTTTACGTTTTGCTAATATCATTAAAGATCTTTCGAAAGAGACGCAATTTATTATTATTACCCATAATCGACAAGTTATGCATGCTTCTGATATTCTTTATGGTATAACAATGGATTCATTAACTGGTGTATCAAAAGTTGTTTCTTTAAAGATGGAAAAGTAAATAAATTTTTGTAAAATAAAAAAGCCGATTAGAATCGGCTTTTAATAATTTTTAAAATTTAAAATAAATAATTCCAGGTTTGTAATTTATCACTGTCTTGTAACCAGCGCAAGCCAATATCTACCCGATAGAACATATTTTGGATTTTAATGTTTTTAATTCTTGTGTAAACGAGATGTCGCGCTTCAGCCACAGTGCTTCCTGAGCCAGTTACGACTAATGTATATCCAGAATTTCCAGCGATTCGCCAGATATTATCTTCGATTTTAACATCGCCGAGATGAATACCATCTAAATTATTTTTTCTAAAGTGAATAGCCAAATCTTGATAAATTTTGTTACTTTCAAAATCTAGAAATGGTGGTGTGCAAATAACTACCCCAAGCTGGAAACCATTTTTTGTTTTAAATTCAAAATCTTCTCCTTTCGCTAATCTATAGAGAAATTCACCCATTGGCATTGTTATTCCCTCCATTTGGACACTGATGGTTGGATAACCGAAACGCGAGGTGAATTCTAATGGATAAATGCTATGGCCGTTGGCGATGCAATTGATATCAATGTAGCCTACATACCCCGATTGAGCTAATGCCTCTTTCATTTTTTCTAAAGTAGCATGAAATATATAATTTGGTTTACTCCAGTACATTAATGTTCCCATTTCGCCGGTGAAAGGCCCGAGTTCCCCGGGAAAAAGTCTCTTATGTTCAAAATTGATATTTACTGGATAGACAAAATCATGTCCATTAAAAAATGCTCCAACAGCAATTTCTACGCCGGAAGCAAATTTTTGCAATTGGAAATTAGGAATTTTCTTTGCCCAATTTTTTTTATTTTGCTCAATTATTTCAATTAAATCTTTTCCTGTCTCTTCTTCGCCAATAAAAAGTAAATCTTTCTCCATTGTTGGATCTACATTACTCGGTTTGAAGACATATCGGCCAGGGTTTTCTTTAATAAATTTTATTCCTTCATCGAATTCAGAGAAATACCAAAATGGCAAAATATTCATTCCGTATTTTTTCATTTCTTGCTGACCGAATTCTCTATCTTCTTCCAATTTATCGCTATAGATACTACCACCAATGACTAACTTCCCTTTTCGTCTTAGTTCATCAGCGTATTTACCGAAACCAACATCATCAAAAATAATAATATCAGCCCAATCAATTTCTTTTTTCCAATCGTTTGTTTTCTCAATAAAACCGTTGTAAACATCATTATCTTCTTTATTTTCAATATAAATTTTTGCCTGGTGTCCTTCTTTTTTAAGCTGCCAAGCTAAATCCCCATTTAGTGCCTCCCATTCGATAAAAAGAAATTTTAATGGTTTAAAATTTTCTGTTTTCTGTTTGTTATGATTGTTTCCGTTTGACATTTAATTTTTTATTTTTTATTTTGTAATTTTATTTTAAATTAAAAAAATTTTTTGTCAAAAAAAATCTGTGGATAAATGTATCATTTTTATAAAATAAAAAACAAAATTAATTTTTATCGGGGTGCCGAGAGTCGAACTCGGGTCACACGCACCCCATGCGCGTATACTACCGTTGTACTACACCCCGAGTTTTTTCTTTTTTAATTTTTTCAAACACTTGCTACAAATTTTTACTCGCTTACCATTTACTTTAATAGTATGCAGATTTAAATACTGTTTTCTTTTTGTTGCTCTTGCTGAATGACTCCGGGAAAAACTTGTTTGTGGTCCTCTTTTACAAAAATAACATTTTTTGGCCATAAGAAATTGTTAATTGTGATTATTAATTATATATTAATTATAATAATTATTCTTTTGATATTATCCTAATTAAGCTTTATAAAAGTAAAGCTATATTTGCCTTTATCGCTTATAATCACTCTTATACGTTGGGTTTATCTTTTAAGTTCCTCAATGTCATGTTCAACTTCCTGATCTTATTCAGATATGTGAGTTTTTCTCTTGATAGGAAATTGAAGATGTAAAAGCGTGGTCTTCAGATCG
>JAGGZP010000062.1 GCA_021161965.1 bacterium | reverse complement strand
CCGTATCATCCCAGGGAATACGTTTTCCATTTAGTCCCATAATACATTTTTCAGAACCCTTACCAGTAATAATTATTATATCTCCTTTTAGGATTTTTCAGGGTTTTCTGGGAGCCCCCATACTCCGCTTCCTCCCCCGTAAGAGTGTTCCAGAATACGTGCTGTTCCTTTTCTTAAAAGTTCAATATCCTCTATTAACTCACCTAACATTTTTCTAGCTTCTTCTCTAACTTCTGCAACATTTTCTTCGGTAGATAGTAATTCCTTTATTTTAATAAGACGGTTGGATATATTCTTGGCAAGGGCAGACATTCTATCAAATCGTTCTCCTTCAACCTTTCTTTCGGTTTCATTAGGTATTCTTTCTGCGTCTTTTTTTGTTGGGAATTGTTCAAATGACATAATATAAATTTAATTTAATTAGTTTTCGACCTTGTATATTATTTCAACAATAATTGTATTAAATTTTCTTTCCAAAGTCACCATAATTATATCAATAGACTAAATTTTGTCAAGTTTAGGCCTCTTTTCTTTTATTATTTTTTTTACTGTTTCCGCATCATCCCAGGGAATACGTTTTCCATTTGGTCCCATAATACATTTTTCAGAACCCTTACCAGTAATAATTATTATATCTTCTTCTTGAGCTAAATCAATTGCCTTTTCAATTGCTTTATATCGATCAACAATTTTATAGAATTTGTTGTTTTTTATTCCAGAAGCAATTTGCTGAATTATATTTTCTGGATTTTCATCATAAGGATCTTCATTAGTTAAAATTACTTCTTGGCAGTATTTTGAAGCAATTTCCCCAAGCTTTGGTCTTTTCCATTTATCTCTTCCGCCACCAGCTGAACCAAAAACACAAATTAATTTAGAGTGGGGAATAACCGAAATAGTTTGATAAACTTTCTCTAAAGAGTCAGGCGTATGGGCATAATCAACAATTATTTTAAAAGGTTTATTGACGATAATTTGCATTCTTCCAGGAATTCCTTTGATTTTTTCTAATGCTTTTTGGCAGATAGATAAATCAATATCTTGTGATAAAGCAACAGAAATTGCTGCTAGAGAATTATAGATATTAAATTTACCCAACAATTTAATTTGAAATTTTAGATTTTTTATTTGAAACTCAGAACCTTCCGAAGTAAAATTTATTTTATCTGGATAAATAATTTTTACGTTTTTTTGTTGTTTATCTTCTATTTTTGTTTTATTTATCCTGTAACCATATTTTATTTGGGCAGGAAATTTTAGAAAATAATCAGCATTTTCATCATCGAGATTAATAACTGTTATTTTTTTAATTTCTTTTCCGTTTAAAAATTTTATCGAACATTTTTCTAAGTGTTTAAATAATTTTCCTTTTGCTTTTTTATAATTTTCAAATCCACCATGTCGCTCAATATGCTCTGGCGAAAGATTGGTAAAAACTAAAATATCATAATTAATACCTAAATGGCGATACTGGATGATACCTTCCGATGATGTTTCTATAATTGCATATTGACAACCAGATTTAACCATTTTTTTAAGAATTCTCTGTAAAGCAAATCGTCCCGGCATTGTCATTTTCATCTCATTAATCCATTCCTTTTTGCCAATCTTGAAATTTAGTGTTGATACCCAGCCAACAGAAAAACCTGCTTCTTCTAGAATTCGGCCAATTAAATTAACGACTGTTGACTTTCCGCTTGTACCGGTTACGCCAATAACAATTATTTTTTCTGATGGTTTGCCATAAATAAAATTGGCAAAAACTGCCAAAAATTTATGATATAAAAGAATAAATCTTTTCGGAACAATTTTTTTAAGGATTTTTTTTATCATTATTATTTCTTTTTTGAAAAAGAACCAATTCTTGGATTTTCTAATTTAACTAAAGATTTAACACCAATTTTAATTGCATCATTATAGGTTCCAGCAGAGATAATTATTTTTTTCTGTTTTAATAATGATTTGTCTAAATAAACTGGGAGCTTATAGAGATTTCCAAATGGTGTTTGTGTACCCGGCTTAATTTTGAGCAATTTTTTTATTAGATTTTCCTTGATAATTTTAACCTGTTTTACTTTAAACACTTTTTTAAATTTTTTAAGATCAATATTTTTATTCGCTGCAGTAATTACTAATGCATAGTTTTTATCGACCTTTAGTAAAAGTGTTTTTCCTATAATATTTGGTTTAACTTTTAAAGTTTGGGATAGATCATAAGCTGTGTAAACAGTACGGTGAGGAATTATTTCAAATTTGATTTTATTTTTCTTAAGATAATTGAGAACTTTTTTTGGTATAGCCATAATTTTGTTTTAAATATTTATAATGCGAATATGCGAATTATATAATGCTAATCTACGAATCTTACCTGCCTGCCGGTAGGCAGGTGCAAATGATGCGAATTGCTAATTATATTAATGCAAAATGCAAAAATTAATTTTCAATGATCAATTTTTACCCCTCACTTGGTTCTTTGATATAGACTTTTAAAGATTATTCATTTTTATGTGGCACTATTTAGTGGACCAAGTGAGGGGTGAAATTTTCAATGAATTTTCAATTTTCAATTTTCAATCAAGCACTAAATTCCAGAGATAAATTTTCAATGTCCAATTTCCAATTTCCAATCAAGTACTAAATCCTGATGTCCAAACTAATTTTTTTGTTTGAGATTTGAAAATTAGAAATTGTTTGGTCATTGGTCATTGGAAATTGGAATTTATTTATATCTTGCCTGTCTGCTGGTAGGCAGGTATCTCGGAATTTGGAATTTGTTTAATCCGGGTCTATCTGTCTTTTATCAGTTCTCCTTCACCAAATTTATCTATTCCAGCAGCATTCGCTTCATCAGTATCTATTTGAAATGCTAAACGAAATTTTGGCGAAACTCTAACGATTACGTTATGAAAAGTTAAAGAGCGTTTTGTATTTTTGACCTTTATTGAAACAAATTGGCCGTTTTTTAAATTGTATTTTTTTGCTAATTTTGGCTCGATATGTAAATGCCGCCAAGCAATTATTACTCCCTCTTTTAATTTTATTTTTCCTTTTGGTCCAATTAAAATACAGCCACCAGAGTTTTTTAAATTTCCTGAAAGACGAACTGGTGCTTCAATTTTTAAATTTATTGCGTCAGTTTTTGAAATTTCTACTTGTGTTTTTTGACGGACTGGACCTAAAATTCGCACATTTTTTATTTCGCCTCTTTTTCCTTTTATTGTTATTGTTTCTTTTGCAGCAAATTGTTCTGGTTGGGATAGGTTTTTTATTTTAGTTAATTGGTAACCTTTTCCAAATAATTTATCCAAATCTTTTCTTGATAAATGAACATGACGTGCTGAAACTTCTATTGGTATTTTAATCATAGATTTGCTTTAAGTTTAATAATCCATTTTGAGCACCAATTTTTCTAATAACTGAGGAACTATTTTTAATTCCCCAAGATAGCGCTCTTTTCAAATTATTTGCTTTATAAAATAAACTTGCAGTAAATGCGGAAGCAAAAGCATCGCCGGCTCCGGTTGAATTTATTAATTTAACTTTTGGTGCCTTTTGGTAATAAATTTTTTTGCCATCAGAGGCATAAGCGCCTTTTGCTCCACAAGTTATCGCTATATTTTTTACGCCAAATTTATGAATTTCTCTAAATAAATATTTTATATCAAATAACTTTTTATTTTTTCTTGCTAAAGGATAGATTAGCTCTCTTGCTTCATCATCGTTAAGAATTAGAATATCTGTTTTCTTTAGGTATTTTTTGATATTCACTCTAATTTGATTTAGTCCGGGATTCCAAGAAAATTTTGCTTTTTTTGTAAATAAATAGTTAAGAATTTTTTTCCAATCAGGACAAGTCAAAGGTGAAATGTAAAACCATTTTGTTTTTATTTTTTTTATTTGTTTTTTATCCAATTTTAAATTATTTAAAGCGCCACGATAAGAAAAGATTGTATGTCCTATTTTCCCAAAGGTTAAAATGAAAGAAAAAGCAGTTTTTTCTTTTTTGTCTTTTTGGATGAATTTTGTGTCTATTTTTCTATTTTTTAAACTGCTAATTATTTCTTGACCGTAATTGTCATTTCCAATACGAGAAATTAATGCAGGTTTTAGTCCTAATTTTGAAAAAGAAACTACAGCATTTGCTGCTCCGCCACCATTGGTAGAATAAATCTTATTAAAATAAATTTTTGCTCCAATTTCAAAAGCAAGTAATTTTTGTCTTAAAGGATCATTTGGATTTTTAATTAATAATCCTTCGTTAGTGAAGGCAATTAAATCTCTAGTTGCACTTCCTATTGTGACAATGTCATAATTATTAGACATAACTTTTCTTTTTGCGAATAATTTTTGCTGTTTGTCGTCTCTTTTCTTCTTTAAATCCTTTATATTTTTTAAATTGTTTTCTTAATTTTTTTTCTACATTGTCAATTGCTGTTTGTAAATCGGCAGCTCGGGCAACAGCTCGTAAATTCTTCTTTGGTAAATAAAGGTTAACTTCTAAACGTAAAACTTGTGATTTAGGATGATTAGCGTTATAGCTTAAATCAACTTGGGCACGGATAATTTTTTGAGAAAAACGGTTAAGTTTTTTAATTTTTTCTTCCAAATATTTTTTTAGTTCTCCTCCAAGCTTTATGTTTTGATTAAAGATTTGGATTTCCATAAAAGTTTTTTAATAAAAAGATTGAAAATTATTGTCACAAGAAGCGCAATTAAAAAGCCACAAAAAATATCACTAGGATAGTGAACGCCGGCAAAAATTCTCCCCCAACCGATTAAAAGAGCAAGAAAAAAGAAAAAAATCCCTGCTTTTTTGCTAAATAAGTAAGTCGCGAAAGCAAGAGCAAAAGCGATAGTTGCATGACCAGAGGGGAAAGATTGAAGTGGCGCTTCATTAATTAAAAGTAGATAAATGTTTTGATGATTAACAAATGGTCGTGGACGATGAATTAATTTTTTTAAAAAGTAATTTATTGTCCAAGAAACAAATACAATAATTATTAAATTTATTATTCCTCGAATAATTTTTGGCCTCCTTTCTTTTTTGAATAAAAAATAAAAAAGAAGGATAAAAAGGGGAATAAAGATTATTAGATATTCAGCACAAAAAATTGCAAAAGTGTCGAGCGCAAAATATCTTCCAGCAAATTGACTAATTTTACGAAAAAGTAAAAAATCCATAATAATATCAATGAATAAATCCTTTAAATTTTAGATACAAAGCAATAATAATTAGACTGCTTAATCCAGTTATACTTGAATATTTTAGTACAGGATCATTTTTAAATAAAGATGATACTGAAGCTGTCTGGAGTTTTTTAGATTCTTTTTCTACTGGACTTTTAGTTAAATTGAGTATCAAGATATCATTTTGATAACGTGGGAGGATTTGCCAGTTATCATTATTTTTTACTAGAATACCAGTTACTTTTAAATCCTGGCCTTTTTGAAATTCGCCTTTTTTTATTTTCGTTGTTCTTTTTATATAAACTTCAATTTCTCCATCTCCATCATCTAAGTATAATTTATTTCTTTCCTTTTTTGTAATTCGTCCATTTATTTCGACAAGATAGTTTTCTATATTTTCGTTAACACTATCAGAAGTAATTTTTTTAGCAACTATTTTTATTTTTTTATTATTGATTTTTATCGAGTTTCTGTCTTTGATATTTATTTTATTACCTGATTGAGAAATAGTTCCTTCAATCTCTATATTATCACCTAATTCAATTTTAGGGAAGTCTGCTTTTGATGAGAAAATTTTTCCGCCATTGATATAAAAAATATGTTTTCCTAAAATCCCTGGTGGACAAATTACAACACCTTTAATACGTATTTTTGTTCTATTTTTCATTTTCTTTATGTCGTTTACTTCTATCTCTTTTATTTCTTCGTCATTTTTAATAATATTTTTCTTTCCTGGTGTTAAAATTTTTGTCCAAAACCAATTTCCATTCTCGTCTCTTGCGTAAGACAAATTTTCTACTGCTTTTTCGTAATCGATTTCATCAACAATTTCCTTACTTGGACTAATTAACTGAACTGTTTCACTATTATTATTTAAAGCAATTTTTGTTTCCTTTCTTGTAAATACTAAATAATCTTTTGCTTTAATGAATAAATCCTTTCCAATTTTATAATTTTTACCACTTTCATCCTTTATTTGCCAGTTTTTTAGGTTAACATCTTCTTCTTCTGCATTATAAATTTCAATCCATTCATTTTTTAAATCTGAGCCTTCCGGATTTGGTAAAATTTCTGAAAGATATATTTCTGCATTTTCTAGCGATAAATCCTCGTCTATTTTTTGTGTTTCTATTTGCGGTTTCTTATCTGTTTTTTGCGCTTGTTTTTCTGCTTGTTTTTCTTCCAAATTTTCTTTTCCTGGTGTTGGAAAATTAAAAACTACAAAGTCATTTAGATTATTATTGGTATTTTTAGAATTTGGAAGGCGACCGATACTTTGTCCTTTAGAAGGCGCGGGTGCATTATCCGAAATATTTCCATCTTCAAAATCTCCGTAAGTAACTTGATCGATGATTTTATTTTTCTGTTTTAAAATTAAAATGTCGCCACTGTTGTTAAGACGAAAATTAAAATGGCCACCTTGGATTAAAACATAATAAGTGTGAGCAGGAATTGAGACAACATCAAGTTTTTGTGTTCCTCGGCCATTGCCAAAAATATCGCCAGTATTGTCTTCAATTGTCCAACCGGTTAAATCGATATCATAATCAGTTTTGTTATATAATTCTATCCATTCTCTTTCTAGCTCATTTGGGTTTGGCATTATTTCATTAATAATAATATCACCTGGTTGTGCTGCATAACTTTTAATAGTAGAATTTTGGTTTTCTTGTATCTCGTTTTGTGTTTCTTGTTCTTCATCATTTTGGGTATTTGTTTGAAAAGAAGAATTTTGTGGATTTGGATTGAAATTAATAAAGAAATCGTTTAAATTATTATCTGTGTCTTGATAAATTCCGTTACTCTTTTTTCTTTCGACACTTTGACTATCTTCTGGATTTGTTATTGGAGAACTTTCAAAATCTTTTGCATTTCCCCAACCAACTTTATCAATTAAAATCTCGCCATTATAAAGAAGTATTGTATTATTTTTTGCTAAACTATAACTTTTTGGCCAATAAATATCTGGACTGACTGTTCCGGTATATTCCTCGGCTCGAGCAATTAAAAAATATTTTTTTGGAGGGATAGATTTATTTTTAAAACGTGTGGAAGAGACGAGAGTACTTTCGTTGCCAGTTTTTGTTTTTTTCTTTATTGACCAGTTGGTTAAATCGATTTCTTGGTTTGTCGGGTTATATAACTCGATAAATTCATCATTAGTTGTTTGCCCAGAAATTTGAACTTCAGTTATTAAAAGGTGTATTGGTTGTGCATAAGTTAATTTGTAACTAAAAAATACAAGAATTAAAGCGACAATTGAAATTAAGAATTTTAGTTTATCTTTCAACATAGGCTATTTTCTAAAAAAGTAGCGAAACCATTTTATTGGATTTGAGGGTGTTTTCTTCTTTTCTGCTTTTTTATTTTTGCTATAATTTTTTTGTGGGACAATCACAATAACTTTCTCTCCTTGTTTTTTAAGACCAAATTTTAGGCGTAATTCTTTTTCTTTATAAAAGTCCGATTGAAAATAACTTAGAGAAGCAGCAAATTTTTGATTTTGTTCTTGTGCTTTTTTTATTTTATCTTTTAAATTATTGATTTGACTTTTAACAAAAAAGTATCTTATGTTTCCCTTAATCAAACTAATTAGAAAAAAAATAAGAATTGATAAAAGAACAATGGTCAGTTTTGGTGAAGCAAATATTTGTTTTATTGGAGAAATTTTTTTTATCATGTCTAAATTCTAACAAAAATTTTAAGTTCGTCAATAGATTAGTTGACTTTTTTGTTTTTTTATTTAGTATATAAATATATGCTAGAAAACATTTCTAAAAGAAAAAATTCTTGGTGGTCACTATTTATCAAATTAGTAGTTGTTTTAGCATTAATTGCATTGATTGCTTTAGTTTTGCGTTTAGTAGAGAATTATATTGAAAGACCAGTTAAAGCATATAGTTATCAGTATTTAGCAAGAGTAATTAATTTAAAACCAGAAAGAAATATAAAGTTAAAAGCCGGAGAAATAGTAACAATCAAAATTAGATATAAAAATCTTGGTTATAAAGATTGGGTTAATTCTGGAAGTCGTGCATTATATTTGAAAGCAAAAGATTCAAATTTTTATAATCGTACCTGGCTAGGCAAAACAACACCAATTAGACTTTTTTATCCAAAAATAAGAAGAGGTGATGCGATTTGGTTTATCTTTAAGATAAAGGCGCCAGCAATAAATGGCCTTTATAAAGAGAAGTTTTTTTTAAAAGCAGGCAATTACGTAGTTAAAAATAGTACTGTTCAATTTAATATTACTGTTTATGGGGGGAAGAATCCTGTTAAAAAAGTTCTTTCAAAACCAGTTCAACAAAATTTATTTACGATTCATTTGGGAGAAAAAAATAAATTGCCATTAACAATTGAGTCGAAAAAACTAGATAATTACCAGATATTATTGAAAAATGGCAAAAAACTTTCCAAAATAAAAGGTAAAAAAATAAAAGTTGATTTTAATTTTGACCTAAAGCGTTATTTTATTCTTGATCAAAACAATCGACGTTTATTAATGACTGATGAAGCATTGATTTTTTCTCCTCAAAATGGAGATGTTAGATTTGAGATAGGCAATAATGAGAAAAAATATCGATTTTGCGGAAAATTGGAGTTTGAGTTTAAAAATAATACTCTCCACATCATTAACACTAGTTCAGCTAAATGTCTCCCAGAGCAAGAACAAAAAATTAGATTTTGGCAAGTGATTTCACCAAAAATAGAGATTAAAAAAAACATTCTTTTCAAAAAAGAACCGAATATCAGAGTCGGTCTTTTTTATATAACAAAATCAAGCATCTATAAATATCTGCCGATTAAAATTAAAACTCTTAATAACCAGCCCTATAATATTAAAACAAAAAACGGAACACTTTTGACTCGGGCGACCAAAGGAGATTTGTTTGAAATAAGCTATAGTTTCAAATACAATAGATATTTTATTCGTTATAAAGGAAAAAGATTAGCAATGACCGATGAACCAATTCGTTTTATTCCTGATTCAAAGAACGCAATTTTTAAAATAGTTTCTTGGAAGAATGGTCCATTTTGGGGAATGAATGTCAATGACAACGAATTTCGAGGTATTTTAGAAATTCAATATAATCCGAGCACAAGTCGACTTTGGATAATTAATGAATTACCAATAGAGAAATATCTCCGCGGAGTTTCTGAAGTTTGGGATTCTTGGCCTTATGAATTTTTAAAAGCACAAAAAGTAGCCGCACGAACCTATGCTTTATTTAGATTATCTAACCCAAAATATACAAAGACGCCAAATAAAAAACCAATTTTTACTGTTCGGGCCACTCAGGCTGATCAAGTTTATCGTGGTTATTTAGGTGAGTTGAGGAATTCTTGTATTGTTAGAGCAGTAAAAGAAACAAGAGGTTTAGTAATTACTTATCAAGGTAAACCAATTGCTGCTTATTATTTTGCTCAAAGCGATGGGAGAACTCGAGATTCATATAGAGTAAGAATGACCTCTAAGCCAGTACCTTATTTAATCTCTCGGCCCGATCCGCCAGGAGAAGGGCATCGCTTAAAAGGTCATGGTGTTGGTTTGCCACAACAAGGTGGAAAAGTTGCTGCTGAACAAGGGGCTAATTATTTTCAAATATTAAAATATTATTATCCAGGAACAGAAATTACAAAAATGTATTGATATGGATAAAAAAGACACAGACAAAAATGAAAAGGGCTGAATTATCAGCCCTTTTGTTTAAATAAACGGTAGCCAACCGAAATATTTTTGAAAAAAGTTTTTGTGTTTTTTGCCGTCCTTTATTCTCCCTTTTGAAATTATACGTAGCTGGAGTACTGCGTTGGCATCAATAATAGCATTTTCAATTTCCGTTGGTAATTCTATTTTTATTATACTGGTTTGAAATTTTTTAATTGGTTTTCTTTTTGTTGTCTGTTCCCATTTTGTTGTCCCACGAATAATAGTTTTTGTTGTGGTTGTATCTGTAAACATTGAATCTGGATAGACCAAAGGAACATCAACTTTTATAAATACTTCGTCACTGTAAGTTTTTAGCCTTTGTACTAGTTCTTCTGAGGAAATTTTTCCTGACTCAGTTTGCCAGGTAATTAAGTCGCCTGTTCTCACCTGAATCCATGCGTATCCTGTATCAGCTGTTGTTGGAACTCGGATATTGTAAATTGTTTTGTAATATTTGAGTAGTGAATCAGAAGGTTCATTTGATTTAAAAATTATTGTCAGATAAACTGAATCGCCTGGCGCTGCAGCAACATTGCTTAAATAGATATTATCAAGCAGTAATTTTTTCGGATTGCCAGTCTGGTATTTTACTTCAAATGTTAATGCTTTAATGTTTATATTTTTGTTAGATAGTGGCCGAAGGATGTGTTTATAAAATCCCCACATTTCGTCTAGAAAGACGCTGCTTCTATTTTTAGAGGTAAATTCGTCTTTTAATCTAAAAGTAAAATCTCTTATATCAGTTTTCAAATTTATGTCAATAGTAATATATCCTTTCTCGAATCGCTCTAATTGAAATTCATCATATCCACCATTAATTGTGTAAAAGCTCAATAACAGAATTAACCAGTCACTTGTTTTTGTTTTAGCAACCTGAACATTAATGATTCTCTTATCTTTCTGGTATTTAAGGTTGTATTTTATTGGGATCATTTCGGGCTTTTCACCAATTACACCTTTGATGCCGTAAGCATAGTCATGGGTAATTACCGCATTTAGAGGAATAGACTCAGAAGAAATTATTTTGTAAGATGCACGATAATTGGAAACAACTGCTTCAACAAAGGATATTTTAACCGGGAAATTGACATTACCCATACCAGTGAAAGGATGACCAAAGGCCAAGAATGTACCACTTTCTTTATCCACGGCTGTTATTGTTCCGTTTGTCCAGAACTCAATGTCACCAGTTACCAGATAAGCGGTTATTGAGGCACCGGGTTTAAGTAATTTTCTAGTGTCAATATACTCCTTTTTTTCAACATTAGTATTTGTTTTGTTAGTCATTGCAGAATATCTTTCAAGAACAAAACCTTTTTTCTCGAATTCGTTTTTCATTGCTGTTGGAATTTTAAATGGTCCAGCTATTGAAATTCTCATTTTTTTATTCAGGATATTTTTTTCTTTAGCCACTTTTTCTTGGGCGTATTTGATCATTACCTCAGCTGGCGTTACCCAACCAATTTGATCTTTATCAAATTGTCCTTTATAAGCAAATGCACCCAATAATTTTATCCCGTCTTTTGTGTAAAGATAAACTGGACTTCCACTCATACCATGAGCTAATCCGACTTTTTCAATTGGGTATTCCTTCGGTCCACCAGTTGCTTTAATTGTAATAACTGGTTCACATCTTAATCCAATCCACCAATATTCAACTCCCAAAACTTCAACATCGAATCTTTGAGGTTTATACCCCTGAAAGACGGTTACAGCGTATCCCTTCATTCCAACTTTTACATCTTTTACAGGAATAATCGGTGGATAGTCAGCAAAACTAGTTAATGCAAAAACTAGTAAAAATATTACCATCAATCTTCTCATCAGTACCTCCTTTTTAAGTTTCTAATTAAATTGTCGCAGATTATAGAAAGAAAAAAGTCAAGAAAAGTTATACACTTTACTTGTATTTTTATTTTTTTTTGATATTATATAAGAGACGGGGTGTAGCGCAGTTGGCTAGCGCGTCCGCTTTGGGAGCGGGAGGTCCCGGGTTCGAGTCCCGGCACCCCGATTGTTAAAAATAAAAATGACAAGAGATAATAGATGAGTAAAAATGAATCCCGGGTTCGCCGTGAACTACGTAGAGTTCACGGCGCCCTATACCCCACGTGGTATAGGGCGAGTCCCGGCACCCCGATTGTTAAAATTTATGGATTCAAAGCATCGTTATTCAAAACTTATTTATGCTTTTGGTATTGCTGGTCAATTAGGATTTTCAGTTGTTATTCCTTTAGCTGGTTTAATATTTTTAGGTGCTTTTTTGGATAAGAAATTAAATGTTTTTCCTAATTTTCTACTTCTAGGATTATTTAGTGGTTTAGCAATCGCTATTTACGAATCTTATAAATTTTTAAAACCATTAATAAAATAAATTTTCAATTTTTCTGCCTACCGGCAGATAGACAGATAAATAGAATTCCTGATTAACCTAATTTCTAATGTCTCAAACGCGGATTAACGCGGATCAAGACGCGGATAAACGCGGATACTTGACGCGGATTAACGCGGATCAAGAAAAATAAAAAATAAAATATAAAAAATAAAAAACACAAATTAAAAATTCCAAAAATCTAAAAATTTTCAAGTTTAAAAAACGCAGAAAATTTTTCTAGATTTTTGAGAACCCCGCACCAAATTTGCTCCGAAAAATCGTTTCTAATTAATCATTTATCACTTAATAATTTAACGTTACAGCACTGTGCCCGAATAGGGCTTGTCGCTTTAGCGGTGATGTGCTACCCCCTGTCATTTTGCAAATTTAGGTGCTGGGGTAAAAAAATCAAAAAGTTAGTTGCTTAGTTGATTGATTACTTGGTTTACTCTAAGTAAAAATCAACCTGAACCTAATAGTTGACTGAAAATTGAAAATTAAGTCATTGAAAATTCATTGAAAATTGAAAATTGATCATTGAAAATTGCCTGCCACTAAGCAGGTAGAGAGAATTCTTTTTACATTTTACCCCGCACCACTAGAAAGCCACGGGTATAAATCCGTGGATGAATGAAAAAATATTCCGGAAGGTAATGCCCAAAAGCCACGGCTATTAAACCGTGGTGCGGGGTTTACTATTTCATTTTGATTTTTGCGTTTTGCATTTTGCATTTTATTGATATATTCGCATCATAAATATTTTGTTATGTTTAAAGTATCGCTGGTTGGCGAACCATTGTTCAAGATTGGGAGTTTAAGTATTAGCAATACTGTTTTTACTACTTGGATAAGTATGGTTGTTTTTATTATTGTTTTTGCAATTATTGGCTATCGCATTAAAAAAAATAGAATTGGGAAAGTTGAATACTTTTCAAAAACATCAGTTCATTTGTTTTACAAAGTAATAAATGGTATTATTGAAAACGAAAAAGCATCTTTTGCGGTTTTGCCTTTAATTTTTACTCTTTTTTCCTTTATTACTTTTTCAAATTGGCTTGGTTTAGTTCCTGGTTTTATTGGTAGTATTGTAATGAAAACCAGCCAAGGTCCAGTTGCTCTTTTTCGCTCAATTAATTCAGATATAACGACCCCTTTTGCCATGGCGATTGCCTCAATTATTTTAGTTGAAATAATGAATCGTAATTTTCCGGAAACAAAACAATATCTAAATTTAACAATTAATAAATTCTTTTCCCTTTTTATAAAATCATTTGAGATTTTAAGTGAATTAACAAGAACAGTTTCCCTTTCTTTCCGTTTATTTGGTAATGTTTTTGCTGGAGAAATTTTGTTAATGACTGTTACTTTTTTAATGCCCTATTTTATTCCTGTTCCATTTATGCTTTTGGAAATGGCTATTGGTTTACTTCAAGCTTTAGTTTTTTCTATACTAATTTTAGTTTTTGTTAAATGGTAAAATAATAATATGGCTGAATTATATCATTCAATTTCAACTTTGATGGCTTTTGGTACCATGGTTCCTGCTTTAGCAATTGCAATAATTGGCGCGGCAGCTTTGTTTGCAATGGCACGAAATCCTAGTATTGCAGCAAAAATTCAAATTACAATGTTGATTGCTATTGCTTTTGCTGAAGCGATAGCTATTTACGTTCTTGTTGTTGCTTTAATTTTGCGTTTTACTGCCTAAACGCTAAAAAAAATTATTTTTACTCAAACCAAAAACGAGTATTATTTTAGTTTTATGCATACTTTAGGAAAAATAGGCTTTGATTGGAAATTACTTATAATCCAAATTATCAATTTTTTGGTTTTGTATTATTTGGTAAAAATTTTCTTTTTTAAACCAATCATTCAAAGCATAAAAAAAGATATCGCCGAAAAAAAACGAGTTGAAGAAGAAAAAAAACTGATTGAAAAGAAAGTTGCTGAGTGGAGTAAAGAAAAAGAAAAACTACTGAAAGAAGCGGAAAGTAAGGCAAATAAAATTATTCATGAAGCTGATGAGTTTAGTAAAGAGATGAAGTTAAAAGTTGGTAAAGAATTAGCAAAATATCGTGAAGAATATTTGGAAAGAATTAAAAATCAAAGCAGGG
>JAGGZP010000024.1 GCA_021161965.1 bacterium | reverse complement strand
TAATTAACCAAGCAACTAACTTTTTGATTTTTTACCCCAACACCTAAATTTGCAAAATAACAGGAGGCAGCACATCACCGCTAAAGCGACAAGCCTATTCGGGCACAGTGCTGTAACGTTAAAATTATTTAGTGATAAATGGTTAGTTAGAAACAATTTTTCGGAGCAAATTTGGTGCGGGGTTCTCAAAAATCTAGAAAAATTTTCTGCGTTTTTCAAACTTGAAAATTTTTAGATTTTTGGAATTTGTTTGGTCATTGGTCATTGGTCATTGGGATTTGATTAGACATTAGAAATTAGGTTAATTAGGAATTCTATTCATTAGTCTCTGGCTGAGGGAATAATTACATCTTTTAAATTTTGGAAATCTTCAAGAATATATCCCGTGCCACGAACGGCTGATGTTGAAGGGTCATCGGCGATTCTTACGGGAATATTTATTTTTTCTTGAATAAACTTGTCAATATTCCTTAACAAAGATAATCCGCCAGATAAAATAATTCCTCGCTGATAAATGTCAGCAACAAGTTCCGGGGGGGTTCTTTCAATTGTACTACTAATACTTTCAACTATTGTTTTAAGTGTTGGCATTATTGCTTCTCTTACTTGTTTGTCATTAAGAATAATTTCTTTTGGTAAACCAGAGACAAGATCTCTCCCTCTTATTTTCATTTCTTTTTCTTCCTTTAACTTTGCAGCCGATCCAATTTTTAATTTAATTTCTTCAGCCGACTGATCGCCGAGTAACATACTAAATTTATCTTTAACATAATTGATAATATTTTTATTTAGAGTCTGACCACCAATTTTCAATGAGCGCCAAATGACTACGCCGGTTAGAGAAATTACCGCTACTTCACTTAATCCACCACCTAATTCTAAAATTAAATTTCCGATTGACTCATGAATTGGTAATCTTACACCAATAGCTGCGGCCATTGGTCTCTCAACTAATAAAACTTCACGAGCACCAGCCTGAATAACAACATCTTCGAGCGATTTCTTCTCGACCTCAGTAACATCTAAAGGAATTATAGTAACAACTCTTGGGCGAGGATTTAATGCCAATGTATCACGATGTATCTTTTCAAAAATTAATTTTAACATTTTCTCTGCGATTTCAAAATCAGAAACAATACCATGAACAATTGGATGGACTATGCGAATATGAGATGGCGCTTTACCAACCATTTTCAACGCTTCTGTACCTAAAGTAATAATCTGATCAGTTCGCAAATTAATTGCTACTACAGTTGGTTCATTATAAACAATTCCTCTTCCTTTAACATAAACTCTTGTATTACTTGTTCCTAAATCAATACCAACATCTTTTGAAAATAACCCTAAAAAACTTGCCATAAATTATTTTAAATAATTAATTACCTGATTAAATGTTAACAACTTCGCCTTTTTGTTTTTTCTTTCTTTATATTCAATCTTTTTTTTCGTCTTTTTACTAACTAACAAACGAATTGGTATGCCAATTAAATCAGCATCTTTCAACTTAACGCCAGGGCTTTCATCACGATCATCGTAAAGCACGTCAAATCCTTTTTTTTCTAATTTAGTGTATATGCTTTTTGCGAAAATGTCAACGCTTTTATTTTTTAAATTTAAACCGACTAAATGAATATCAAAAGGTGAAACATTTTTTGGCCAAATAATTCCTTGTTCATCGTGATTTACCTCAACAATCGTTGCTAAAAGGCGTTGTAATCCGATTCCGTAGCAACCCATAATAATTAGTTTCTTCTTACCATCTTTATCCATAAAATAAGCACCCATCTTTTTGCTGTAATTTGTTCCTAATTTAAAAATGTGCCCAACCTCAATAGAATTTTTAAATTCCAATTTTGTTCCACATTTCGGACATAATTTAATATTCCTCCCGACCTCAACATTCATTCCCCAACCACATTTTGGACAATACAAAATTTTATCTTCCCCTGATTCAGCTAAAGCCATAAATTCATGAGAAAATGTTCCACCAATTGATCCCGAAAGAGCCTCAACTGCAACTACATTAAGACCACATCTTCTATAAATCCTTTTGTAAGATTGATAAACCTTTTGATAAAATTTTTCTAAACTGTCTTCCGATTTGTGGAAACTATACAAATCTTTCATTACAAATTCTTTTGTTCTCAATAAGCCGCCAGTCGGTCTCATTTCATTCCGAAATTTATTTTGAATCTGGTAAAGCGCCAGGGGTAAATCAGTGTAAGATTTAATAAACTTTCTAATCAAATCAGTAATAACTTCTTCATGTGTTGAACCAAGGCCATACCATTTATTATGACGGTCAATTAACTTGAAAAGTGGCGGATCCATTGTCCCCCATCTTCTAGTTTCTTGCCATAATTCTTTCGGAATCAAAGAGGGCAAGAAAACTTCTTGGGCGCCGAGAGTATTCATCTCTTGACGAATTATATTCTCAATCTTTTTATAAACACGCCAACCTAAAGGCAAAAGAGACCAAATACCAGAAGACAATTGAGATATATAACCAGCTTGAACTAAAAACCTATGGCTAATTACCTGAGCATTTTTTGGAATTTTTCTTAAAGTTTTTGGGAAAAGCTTTGTATAAAGCATATTAGAAATTTTTCTTAAGAATTATTCTTAAAATATCTTTGTAAGTTAAAAAAATCATCAAAACCATTAAAAGAATGAAACCAATATTATTAACTACATTAACAGTTCGCGGACTAATCGGTTTTTTTCGAATACCCTCAATCAAGTAAAACATTAAATGTCCACCGTCAAGTGCCGGAAAAGGGATTAGTTGGGTAATTGCAATAAGCAAAGAAATAATTGCCAAAAAATTAATTAGATAACCGAAGCCCAATTTTGCTGCCTCGCCAGTCAAACTCGCCAAGCCAACAATGCCGACTGCTTCACCAATGACCTTATGTTGAACAATTATCGCCTTGAAAAACAATCCTAAACCAATAATTATTTGTTTAAATAATTTAAATGTTTGCTTTATAGCCCGAATAAGTGCTTGATGAAATGGACAAGAAATTCTTCCCATCTTTGTTAAAACTACTCCAATTACAGCATTTTTGGAATTTTGATTTGGATAAATTTCTTTGCTTAAAGTAGGTGTAATATCTAAATTAAATATTTTATTTTCGCGTTTAATTTTAAAAGTTACTACTTTATTCGCCTTGTCTTTAAGGTATTCTTGAACGTCTTTTATATTCTCTATTTTTTTATCATCAATTTTGAGAATGATATCAGATATTCTAAGTCCCGCTTTCTCTGCAGGCGTATTCTTAAAAACGGAAGCAACAACAATTTGGGTATCTCTAATCTTTAAATCAGCTATGTCCGGAGTAATAACCTGTTTTGGTCCAACATAAAAAAGAACAAAAAAGAGTAAGATTGTTAAAACAACATTCATGCCTGCACCAGCAACTGCAATAAGACTCTTTTGCCACCAAGATTTTTTCTCTAAAACATCTTTCTCTTGCTCATCGTTTTCCTTTGCTTCTTTTAGTTTATTAAAACCGCCGAAAGGAATCCAATTCAAAGAATAAATTGTTCCGATATTTTTACCTTTAGGGATATTTCTTCCCCAAAAAAAACGTCTTTTGTTTCCGACTCTTACAAATCCAAACATTCTTGGTGGATAGCCAAAACCGAACTCTTCAACTTTTACATGAAAAATCTTACTAGCAATAAAATGCCCAAACTCATGAAAAAAAATTAGAACACTTAAAGAAATAATAACAATTAAAATTATCATCTTGGTTTTTATTAAATTGATGTAATTTCTCTTTCTTTCTTATTCTGAATTTCTTCAATTTCTTTCATAAACTTATCAGTCTCTTTATCAAGTTCCTCTAAAAGACGATATTTATCATCCTCGGTTAATTCACCATTTCTTGTACTTTCAATTATTTTTGAACGCACTTCATCACGAACTCGTCGTAAAGAAACTCTAGAATTTTCTACCTTCAAACTCAAAATCTTAACCAATTTTTTTCTCGTTTCCTCATTAAGTGGGGGTAAATTTATATGAATTACATTTTCTTTTACTGTTGGTGTTGCTCCTAAATCAAAATTTGCCAGAGCTGATTCGATTTCTTTAATTATATTAGTATCCCAGGGTTGAATAACAAGCAAACGTGGTTCTGGAGCAGTAATATTCGCCAACTGTTTTAGCGGAGTCTTAACACCGTAAGCATTAACCAAAACATTTGCTACTAAATCAGGCGTCGCTCGATTAGTTCTAAGCGTTTGAATATCATTTTTGAAAAATTCGATGACCTTTTTGCCTTCTTCTTTAAATTTTTCTAATAAGTTAAACATACTTTTATATTTAACAAACATTTAATAGTATAATAACTAATTTTTAACTTTTGTAAACCCTGCCCACGGTTTAACAGCCGTAGCTTTTAGCATTACCCTTTAAAACATTTTTTTTCATTCGTCTACAGATTTACACCCGTGGCTTTCTGGTGGTGCGGGGTAAAGACTAAGAAATAGAAAGACGACGGGAAACAATACTTTCAACTAAACCTATTGATATTAAATTTATTATCAATGAACTCCCGCCATAACTAACAAACGGTAGAGGAATTCCAATAATTGGTGCTAAACCAAGATTCATCCCGATATTTAAAATAATTTGAATTAGAATAATAATTGTTATTCCCGAAACAATTAAAGAACCAAAAGTGTCGTAGGTACCTTTGATAATTTTTATTAGCCGATAAAAAAGAAGAAAGAAAACAAAAATTAAAATAAAAGAACCAAGAAAACCTGTTTCTTCACTAATGGCCGAAAAGATAAAATCGGTTTTAGTTGCGGGTAAAAAGTGAAGATGGCTTTGTGTCCCTAATCCTATTCCTCGGCCCAAAAATCTTCCTGAACCAACAGTAATTATTGATTGTAAAATTTGATAACCTCGCCCCAAAGGATCGCGTTTAGGATTAAAAAACGTTAAAATTCTGTCTCGTTGATAATCTTTTAAAATAAAAAAATAAAATATCCCAGCCAAAACCAAAAGACTAATTAAAATAATTGCAAAATGACGCGGATTCTTATCAATTAAAATAAGCATTCCTAACCAAAGAAAAACAATCAAAATAGCCGAACCAAAATCTGGCTGAAGAGCAACTAAAAAAACAGGAGGAATAACAAAAAACAAACTAATAAATATTTTTGAAAAATCTAATGGTCGAAAAGATTTTTGCCAATAAGTAGCAAGAGCAATAATAACTGATAATTTAACTAATTCAACTACTTGAAATTTTAAAGGACCAATAAAAAGCCAGCCTTTAACACCGTGAAATGATTTTCCAAAAAAAAGAACAAAAATGAGAAGAAATAATGTAAAAAAATATAAAGGATAAGCAATGACTTTTAATAAACGATAATCAAGGCGACTAAATAAAAATAAAAATAAAAATCCAATAATAGCAAAAACTAATTGCTTTTGAAAATTTGAACCTCTACCAAACGGCTTAGGCAAATCTAAACTATAAAGTATTAATAAGCTAAAGAAAATTAAAATGGCTACCAAAGTAAACAGATGCCAATCAAATTTAACCTTGCCCTGCCATCTTTTAAGCATAAATACCAATTTTATTAAAATTTATCGAGCCCATAGGGCGAAGAAAATTTTTTATAAAATTGAGTATCCCGCACCAAATTTGCCACGGAAAATGCCTCTAATTAATTATTTATCACTAAATAATTTTAGCGTTGCAGCACTGTGCCCGAATAGGGCTCACCGCTTTTAGCGGTGATGTGCTGCCTCCCTGTTATTTTGCAAATTTGGGTGCTGGGATAACCACTATTTTATTAAAAAATTTAGAACGAGAGAGAAGAAAAATGTCTAATTTCTAATTGATCTAATTGACCTAATCAAGAGATTAATTTTCAATTTTCAAACTATTGAAAATTGAGTCATTGAAAATTTATTGAAAATTGATCATTGATCATTGAAAATTGTCTGCCG
>JAGGZP010000060.1 GCA_021161965.1 bacterium | reverse complement strand
TTAATAAAATATATCCGAAGTTCAAAACTGGCGGATATTTTTTTAGAAAATATTTAAAAAATTATGTTAATAATAATTCAATAATCTTAGATGCTGGTTGCGGGAATAATGGAATAATATCAGAATTTAAATCTATACCAAGGTTACTTATTGGTGTTGATATAAATGAAAAATTATTGAGTGAAAATAAAATTGTAAATAAAAAAATAATTGCTGATTTAAAAGATATTCCGCTTGATAACAATTCTGTAGATATTGTAATTTCTGAATTTGTCTTAGAACATTTACGCAATCCATCTCTCGCTTTTAAGGAAATATTAAGAATCCTAAAACCCAAAGGAGTATTTATTTTTATCACTCCCAACTTCCTAAACCCCATAATGACTCTAAGTAAAATTTTGCCTCATACTTTTCACTCATTATTAAGAATAACATTGCTAAAAAAAGAAGAAGAAACACATCCAACATACTATAGAGCAAATTCTTATCAAAAATTATTAAAATTGGGAAAAGCAGCAGGATTTTATAGTTGTGAGATTGCAAGAGCCGGCAATCCTGAATATCTTGGATTTTGCAAACCACTCGTACCAATATCAATATTTTTTGAAAAACTAATTGACAATAATTTTTTAAATATTTTTAAAATGTATCTTGTTGGTTGTTTTATAAAAAAATAAAAATTTTATTTAAACAAAACTCAAGGAAACGCTACGCTCTTACTACACTCCGCTATCGCTCTGTTTCGCTCATCCTTGTTTAACATTAAGTACGCAGGAAAACTCTCGGTTTGAGTCTTTCCCAAATTCGCCTCCACCTTTTTATTTGTACTATAATAATATGTGCTATAATAAAACTATCGTTCGGTTAATAGCAAAATAATATAAATCGAGTTTTGTGCAAAGGGAAAGGTGCTAGGCGAACTTCGCATACTCGGATACGTTAGGTGAAATACTCACTACGGGGAAACTTATAAATACCAGAACAAACTATTCTTGAATCACAAAATGTAATTCAAGAAAAGCAACAAATTTAAAATTACAAATACCAAAAAATGCAAAATGCAAATCTCAAAATGCAAAATGATAATGTAAAATTCAAAATGAAATTAAAGAATAATTTTGCGTTTTGAATTGCCTGCCCCGTATAATTGCAGAGCAATTTGTTCGGGGTCATTTTGAGATTTGAATTTTGAGATTTGAATTTTTTGTCATTTGTCATTTGACATTTGGAATTTGGCATTGATTTGTCATTTGACATTTGGAATTTGGCATTTTTTGAATTTACTTTGAATTTCGTAATTCAAAGCAAAATATATATATAATTAAGGAGGTGATAAAAATGGCAGTAGATACTACTATCTTTTTAGCACAATTTTGGGGGTGGCTTTTGGTTATTGTAGGTTTGATTTTTCTTTTAAAAAAGAGGATGTTACTAGATGAAATATCCAGGTTGTTTGAAGACAAAAACTATACTTTGCTTACTGGCTGGTTGGCATTGATTTTGGGTTTGTTTACAGTGATTTTGCATAATGTTTGGACAGCTGACTGGAGAGTTGTTATAACCATTTTTGGTTGGCTTTCCTTAATCAAAGGAATTGCAAGAATGGGGTTTCCGGAACTTCCTCAAAAGGCAGCATCTACATTTAAGAATAAACCAGCGTTGATGCAAGTATTGTTAATTATTTGCGTTCTCTTGGGTGCCTGGCTAATTTGGATGAGTTATCATTAACAAGTGCCACTCCGTTCGTACTCTCGCAACTCTTCGAGTTGCTCAAGCCTATCGACCTTGTCTAAAGCGATTAAGAGGGCTTTGTTGCCTTCGGCAAGTCGCCCCAAATTTCAGCGTAGCTGAGAATTCTCTTAATTGTATATGTTGTTGAAATAGTGAAAAGTTTTTTGCTCTGTCGGGCAAATTTAATTGCAATAAATTTACTTCTATGTTTAATTCTGAAAAACTAAATTTAAACAGACCAAATTTACCAGATACTGAAAACGGGCTAGGGAGTAAATACGAAAGTGGAAAAGTCACTTTTTTTACGGAGGGTGCCAAAAATAATATCCAAACTGAAATAACTAAGAGAATCGTTGATGCTGTTTCGCCGTACTTGGATACTAAAGTTCACATTCGATATAAAACAATTAAACCGGAAAATCCTGGATTTAACTCTAGATTGAATCCAGAATTGCGAGATGAAAATTATCACGACTCAATAACAATTAACTCCGATTATCAACACCAAGATGAATTGCCATTTTTTCTGTTACATGAATTAGGTCATTCCTTAGAAGAAAAACTAGAGCAAAGTATAAAGAAAAAAAATACAAAGGCATTGCCAGTTGGCCTGAATGATGAATATGCAGATTTTTATGCCGATCTAATTGCTGTATATGTTCTTAAACCAGAATTGTTAAAAAAACTTAAAGATATTCCAGTCGGCCAAAATACTATATCAGCTATTCAAGAAATGTTTAAGAATAATGGTTTCACAGAATTAAGAACAGAACTAAACAGAATATCTAATCAGGGGCTTGCTTACGATGACGAAAAAGAAATTGAGAGGAAGAAAAGACTAAGTAAATTATTTGGGAGAGTTTTTGATAAAATCAATGAATATATTAAGCAGCAAAAGTGAATTTGTTTCGCTTAAATAATTCGCTATCGGCAAATTAAGAATTTTTTGTTATGTCACATAACAACATATATCTGGTTACGGCTTTTATGTAAAAGCCTCTCTCATATTTTGTTCCGCTCTACTATACGAAAGATCAGATACACACAAACATTCAGTATAATTAATAAAAGAAGAAACCGTATCAAGCAATTTAACTATCTAACCAAAATAGATTTTCGGACATGAACCCCAAAAATGACACATAGGCTAAGTTTGTTTTTGTCCTGTCAAAAGATTCAATTAATTTATAAGGTTTAGTCCAAAGTCCAAAGTCCAAAGTCCAAAATTACAGTATTAAATTAAAAATAAAATTTGAAAGAGTTGATTGAACTAGCCAATATTTT
>JAGGZP010000041.1 GCA_021161965.1 bacterium | reverse complement strand
TCACTATATAGTGCCACGTAAAAATAAACAATCTTTAAAGGTTTATGTCAAAGAACCAAGTGAGGGGTGAAAATTGAAAATTAATCTCTTGATTGGGTCAATTAGAGCAATTAGAAATTGCCTGCCTGCCGGTGTGGGCAGGCCTCCCTACCGGCAGGCAGGGACATTTAATGACGGAGGTCGGACCTCCGAAAATAAATTTAAAACTATGTTAAAAGAATTTCTTCAATTTAACGAAAAAGAGGTTTCTGAGAAAATTGAAAATTTTATTAAAGAAAAAGTAGAAGAGTTTAAAAGAGACGGTGTAGTTTTAGGCATTTCTGGCGGGATAGACTCAACCGTTTGTGCTTATCTATGTAAAAGAGCATTGGGGAAAGATAAGGTCTTTGGTTTATTACTTCCGGAAAAAGACACCCCCAGAAAAAGTCTGGAAGATGCAAAATTTGTGGCAAAGAACTTGGGGATAAAATATAAAGTTGAAAACCTAACACGCGTTATTAAAGATTATGGAGTTTACAATTTAATAAAAATTCCTGCTTTGACCAAGACTATGAGAGCAAATATTGTTAAAGCCGCCTTTAATTTTTATTACAAAAAAACAAGTAAAAATCCTTTTTCGGCAGCGATCCTTGGTATAAAAAAAGACACACCTTATTATAGTTATTTAAGAAAAGTTACTGCTTATATGCGGATAAAACATCGCGCTAGAGCCGTAGCTTGGTATAAGTACGCTGAAATTAATAACCTTCTTGTTGTTGGTTGTTGTAATAAAACAGAGGATATGGTAGGGTGGTTTGTAAAATACGGTGATTCTGCCTGCGATATTTCACCAATCGGCAGTCTTTATAAAACTCAAGTTTGGCAATTAGCTAAATATTTAAAAGTACCAGAAAGAATTGTTTCAAAAACTCCGACACCGGATATGTTGCCAGGTATTGTTGATGAATTTGCTATAGGTTTCTCCTATAAATTAATTGATTTAGTTTTAGTTGGTTTAGAAAAGGGTATAGACGAGAATATTATCGCAAAGGAATGTTTAATTGATTTAGATAAAATAAATTATATAAAAGAACTTAAAAAGAAATCAATCCATATGAGGGAACTCCCGCCACAGCCAATTTTTTAATAATTTTAGTTCTTTATTTTTATGTCTATTATTGAACAACTAGTGAAAGATGGGTATTTGAAAACACCAAGAATAATTAAAGCTTTTAGAAAAATTAAAAGAAAAGATTTTGTTTTACCGCAATTAAAATCGGAAGCAGAAATGAATTATCCTTTAACTATTGGATTCGGTCAAACTATATCTCAACCACTAACTGTTGCTTTTATGTTTGAATTATGCCAGCCAAAAAAAGGTAATAAAGTTTTAGATATTGGTTCTGGATCCGGCTGGACAACCGCACTCTTCGCTGAAATTGTTGGTAAAGAAGGTAAAGTTTACGGAATCGAGAGAATTGAAGAATTAAAAAATTTTGGTGAAGGTAATACAAAAAAATACGATTTTGTTTCCTCTGGCCGGGCAGTTTTTATTTGTGGTGATGGTTCAAAAGGGCTAAAAGAACACGCACCTTTTGATGTTATTCATGTTGGGGCAGCAGCTGCCAGTATTCCGCGACCACTTTTAAAACAATTGAAAGTAGGGGGTCGATTAGTGATTCCAGTCGGATTAAAATCCCAGGAAATAGTTTTAGTTAAAAAAATTGCCTCTGATAGATATAAAGAGGAAAGATATCCTGGCTTTATTTTTGTTCCACTGATTTCTGATTGATAAAATTGGTTCTTGTGGATAACTTTTGTTGACAATATTTTATTTTGTAATAAAATGATAGTGTAAAAATGACACTAAGGTAAAAATATGAAAAAAAGAAAAAAAATAATCCACCAACCCGAAAAGCTACAAATAGCAGTTGATATAGTTATTTTTACAATTATCGATGATAAACTAAAAATTTTATTAATTCAGCGGGCTACCAAACCATTTAAGGGAAAGTGGGCTTTACCCGGTGGTCATGTTGACATTAATGAATCATTGGAAAAAGCGGCAAAAAGAGAGCTGCAAGAAGAAACCAATGTTAAAAAGGTTTATTTGGAACAACTTTATACTTTTGGTGATCCATCTCGTGATCCTCGTGGCCGGGTTATTTCGGTAACTTATTTTGCTTTACTCAATAAAAAGCCGGCAATTAAATCGGCCAGTGATGCCGCAGATGTAAGATGGTTTAATGTTAAGGAAATACCTTCCCTTGCATTCGATCATAATAAAATTGTTTCTTACGCGCTTAAACGTTTACGTTGGAAATTAGAATATACTAATATCGCCCAACGCTTTTTGCCAAGATATTTTACTCTTACCGAACTGCAAAGAGTTTATGAAATTATATTTGGGAAAAAGATAGATAAAAGAAATTTTCGCAAAAAAATATTATCTCTCAATTTAATAAGACCGAGCCGGAGAAAAAGAAAAATGGTCGCCCATAGGCCACCGCGATTATGGCAATTTGTCAGTAGTAAAAATGTTATTTTAACTAAGCGAGAATTAATTTTTTAAAATTATTTATGAGAGTTGCTTGTCTCGGCACTAGCGCTAATCCACCACATTTAGGTCACTTACGCTTATCCCGGCAACTTTTGAAAAATAAATTAGTTGACGAGGTTTGGGTGATTCCTTGTCGGAAACATTCCTTTGACAAGCCACTTTTGCCGTGGAAACACCGATGGAAAATGGTTAAATTGATGGAAGAGCCGGGTATTCGTGCTTGTAACATTGAAAAGAATATCCCTGGCAAAAATTATACAATTAAAACAGTTAGATTTTTAAGAAGGTGGTACCCCACTTATAAATTTTATTGGATTATTGGTACAGATATTGTAAAAACAGAAGATTATAAAAAATGGAAAAATTGGCCAGAATTGAAAAAGAAAATAAAATTTTTAGTTGTGTCAAGGTCTGGCTATAAAATAAAAAAACCAAAAGACAAATGTTTCAGTTTACTTAAAAATATACAAGGGAGTTATATTTCAAGCACATTAATTCGTAGGCGCTTGAAGGAAAATTTACCCATTGAGCATTTGGTCCCTAAAAAAATCGCAAATTATTTAAAATATTTAAAAAAACATAATTTAATTAGATACGAATAAAATTATGACAATCCATAAAATCAAAAGAATTGCTATTCTCTTAAAATCAAAAAAAGTCGGGGCCGAAAAAGCAGCAAAAACAACTATAAAATTTTTTAGAGATAGGAATTATCAGATTTTTACAAAACTAAACAGGATTATTTTAAAGAATGGTTTAGATTTCGTTTTAATTATTGGCGGCGATGGGACAATATTACACATTGCTAACCAAATAGCCACTTACAATACCCCTTTAATTGGTGTCAATTTTGGTTACAAAGGTTATCTTTGTCAAATTGCCAAAAATAATTTAGATAAAGGGTTAAGAATATTAGATAGAGGAAAGTATTTTGTAAAATCTTATACCCGAATTATGGCTAAAGTTCTAAGAGAAAATAGAATCGTTAAAAAAATTGATGCTCTTAATGAGATAGTTATTGGTGGGATAAATCGTATGGTTTGGCTAAAATTAAAAATTAAACAGAAAAATCAAAAGAAATCGGCAATTTTGATTGGTGACGGAATAATTTTTTCTACGCGAATTGGTTCAACTGCTTATAACATTTATGCTGGCGGGCCAGTTTTATTGACCGATGTTTTTAGTGTAGTGGCAATTAATTCATTAGTTGAATCAAATTATTTTTTGCCTCACACGAAATCTTTTGTTGTCCCGATTGACACAATATTTGAAGTAAAGTCAATTAGAGGAGGAAAAAATTTACCTTACGTCATCGCTGACGGACAAAAAGATTTTCGTCTCCAAACCGGAGACAAAATTATTGTTGAAAAATCTCCTTTTACAACTAAGTTAATTGAAATAAAAAAATAGTATGAAAATTAGTATTGCACAATTGGATCCAATTATTGGTGATATAGTAGGTAATGTTCAAAAAATAAAAGAAACATTGAAGACAGTTAAGGAAAAGAAATCCGATTTAGTTATTTTTTCAGAAATGTTTATTACCGGTTATCCTCCCCGTGATCTTTTGCAGAAGAAAAAATTTATTCAGGATATCCAATGGGCAAACAATGAAGTAACTAAAATCTCAAAGAAATTTTCCAAAATTGGAATTTTATTTGGCACGGTTTTACCAACAAATAATTCTCGGGGTAATGGGCTTTATAACTCAGCCTTGCTTGTTCAAAATGGGAAAGTAATTGGCCGAGTATATAAAACTCTTTTGCCGACCTATGATGTTTTTGATGAAACAAGATATTTTGATTCATCTCCAAAAGTTGATATCATTCCGTTCAAAAATGAAATACTTGGTATTTCGATTTGCGAAGATATGTGGAATGTTTCTAATTTGTCTTTGAAAAAATATTATAAAATTGATCCGATAAGTGTACTTGCTAAAAAAGGTGCGACAATTCTTATTAATTTATCGGCTTCGCCGTTTAATATTGGTAAGGAAAAAATCAGATATGAAATTATAACTTGTCATAGTAAAAAATATCACTTGCCCTTTGTTTATGTCAATCAAGTTGGCGGAAATGATGAGTTAATTTTTGATGGGAAAAGTATGGTTGTTGATAAAAATGGTAATTTAATTGATATATTACCTGGATTTAGAGAAAAAATCAAAACAATTAATTTAAATAAAAAGTTGAAAATAAAAAAATTTATTGCTCAAGAGGATATTGCTTCGGTTTATGAGGCACTTGTTTTGGGCGTTAGGGATTATTTTAAAAAATGCGGATTCAAAAAAGCAGTTATTGGTTTATCCGGCGGAATAGATTCAGCGGTAACTTCTTGTTTAGCCGTTGCTGCCCTTGGTAGAAGAAATGTTTTGGCAATTACAATGCCTTCAATGTATTCTTCAAAAGGAAGTGTTGAATTTTCAAAAAAATTAGCTAGAAATTTGGGGATAGAAATTAAAAAAGTACCAATAGAAAAAATTTATTATTCATATTTAAACGAATTAAAAAAGTATTTTCAAAATAGACCATTCGATGTCACAGAAGAAAATATTCAGGCAAGAATTAGAGGGAATATTTTAATGGCATTTTCTAATAAATTCGGTTATCTTGTTCTCTCAACAGGAAATAAAAGTGAACTTGCTGTTGGTTATTGCACACTTTACGGCGATATGAGTGGAGGATTGAGTGTTATTTCAGATGTTCCGAAAACAATGGTTTATAAATTAGCTGATTATATTAATAGAAAAAAGGAAATAATTCCAAAAGAAGTTATTAAAGCTGCACCATCCGCTGAGTTAAAACCTGGCCAGCGTGATCAGGATACTTTGCCTCCCTACAATATCCTTGATCAGATTCTTGAACTTTACTTAGACAAGAATTATTCATCAAAAGAAATCATTAGAAAAGGGTTTAATCAAAAAATAGTTAACTGGATTATCCATAGGGTTAATAAAAGTGAATACAAAAGGCGACAAGCAGCGCCGGGATTAAAAGTTACAACAAAAGCTTTTGGAAGTGGGAGAAGAATGCCAATTGCCGCAAAATATAAGACTTGACAAAAAAATAATTTTTATTAAAATAAATTTAATTTTAAAAAGGAGGGTTTATGAGAAGAAAATTAGGTATTCTTGAAACTGATTTGTATCAACTGACAATGTTGCAAGGCTATTTCAAAAATGGCCGCGCGAATCAACAGGTTGTTTTTGAAGCATTTTTTCGGCGTTTACCATTTAATGGCGGATTTGCAATTTTTGCTGGCCTGGAGCAAATAATTGATTACTTAAAAGATTTACATTTTTCAAAAAGAGACATTGGTTATCTTCGCCGAACTGGTTTATTCGCAGAAGATTTTTTACAGTATTTGTTAAACGAATGGCATTTTAATTGTGATGTCTCAGCTGTAGCAGAAGGAACAATAGTTTTTCCTAACGAACCATTGGTTAGAGTTTCTGGCCCGATTATTTCGGCGCAATTAGTCGAAACAGCCATTTTAAATGCAATTAATTACCAAACATTAGTAGCAACTCGAGCAGCTCGTTTGGTTATTGCCGCGGATGGTGATCCAGTAATTGACTTTGGCTTAAGACGTGCACCAACTTTTGCCGGTGTAGCTGCAAGCAGAGCTGCTTACATTGGTGGTGTAAGTGGGACATCAAATGTAGAGGCAGGACGTCAATTAAATATCCCGGTGAGTGGAACACACGCTCACAGCTGGGTTCAGAGTTTTCCCAACGAATTAGAAGCGTTTAAAGCTTATGCAAAAACTTATCCGAAGAAATGTCTTCTTTTGGTTGATAGTTATGAAACTTTGAAATCTGGATTGCCCAACGCTATCAAAGTAGCCAAAGAATTTTTACCGGATTCCCAGCTTTTTGTCGGAATTAGAATTGACAGCGGCGATTTAGCCTATTTAAGCAAAGAAGCACGAAAAATGCTTGATCAAGCCGGGCTAACTAAAGCAAAAATTGTTGCTTCTAATGATCTTGACGAATTTATTATTGCTGATTTAAAAAGGCAAGGAGCAAAAATTGATATCTGGGGCGTGGGAACGAAATTAGTTTATCCGCCAAAATCTTTAGGTGGCGTTTATAAACTTGTTGCGGCGGAATTGAATGGCAAAATTATTCCAGTAGTTAAAATTTCCAGTAACCCAGAAAAAACAACAATTCCTGGAGAGAAAGAAATTTATAGAGTTTATGATAAAAATGGAATGATGTTAGCGGATGTTTTGGCTTTAGTTGAAGAAAAAATTTTTGACCAAAAAGAAATTGAAATTAAACATCCGGACATAGAATATAAATTTGATAAACTTCAAGTTGGCCGAATAGAAAAATTGCTGATTCCGATTTATACATATAAAGACGGCTTAATTTATAAGTCTCCGAAACTAAAAGAAATAAGAAAAAAAGTTCAAGAAGAATTAAAGCAATTACCGGAAGAATATAAAAGATTTATTAACCCGCATATTTATCGTGTTGGTTTGACAAAAAAGCTATTTGGTTTAAGAAAAAAATTAATTCAAGAAAAACTTGATAGGAGGTGATTTATGGGGAAAAAAGCATTAATAGTCGTTGATATGCAAAATGATTTTGCTGACCCCAAAGGCGCGTTGTATGTTAAAGGTGGAGAGAAGTTAATTAAAAAAATTGAAAATTTAATTAAAAATGGTCCTTATGATTTGATAGTTGTTACAAGAGATTGGCATCCAAAAAATCATTGTTCGTTTAAAGAAAATGGCGGCCAGTGGCCAAAGCACTGTGTTCAGTATAGTTGGGGTGCGGAATTTGCTATAAAAATAGACACAAATAAAATTGTTGTCGATATTGTTAAAGGAGATAATCCAGATAGAGATGATTATAGCGGTTTTAATGGACATGCTTATCGATTTTCAGCAAAACTAAAATACATTTTAAGGGAATATGGAATTACTAGTGTTGATGTCGTTGGATTGGCTCTTGACTATTGTGTTAAGGCAACAGCGATCGATGCGGTAAAGTCGGGTTTTAAAACACGTGTCTTACTAAAGTACACGAAGGCAGTTAATTTAAAACCAGGTGATGAACAGAGGGCAATTGAAGAAATAAAGAAAAACGGCGTAAAAATAAAATAAAAAATAGGGCTAAACTGTAAGGTTTAGCCCTTCTTATTTACAAATAATCAAAATGTAGTAATATATTATTG
>JAGGZP010000036.1 GCA_021161965.1 bacterium | reverse complement strand
GTCTAAATCTTTCGCCTTAACTCCACCAATAGTTGATTTAATAATAATATTATTTTTATCTTGATAAACATCAACGGCTAATTCTCCTTCTTTTTCCTCATTGAACCAATTTTTATCCATCGATTCCTCCTGGTTTTTTACCTTTCTTTTAAGGGACCGCAATCTGTCTATCTCTTTTTCTAGTTCTTCTATTTCATTAACTTCATATCCCTTTTTTGTTTTTATTTTTTTAGTCATAAATTTTGTTTGTTTTTATTTTTTATTTTTTTTATTTTCCTCCAATACACACTATATGAAATCCCTGGTAGAAATAGCATCTCCTAAAATACAGAAGCCCAAAACAATATCGAGGATTCTCGTTTTTCCTAAAATTTTTTATAGCCCTGAGGGGAATCGAACCCCTGTTGCCAGGATGAAAACCTGGAGTCCTAACCACTAGACGACAGGGCCATAAAGAATTCTACAAATTATAGATTTCAAATTCTTAGAAACAAAAACGCCTACTTTTTACTTTATTACAAAAATTTATTTCAGTCAACTTGATTGAACTAAAATTTTTGATATAATACAAACATGATTATTCTAGGTATTGAAACATCTTGTGATGAAACTGCTGCTTCTGTTATTAAAATAAAAAGAGGAAGGGGTTATCCTCATTTTTTTATTTTATCTAACATTGTCGCTTCTCAAATAAAAATTCATCAAAAATACGGAGGAGTAGTTCCTGAATTAGCGGCTCGACATCATTTAAAAAATATTATTCCTATCATTGATCAAGCAATTAAAAAAGCAAAAATCAAACCGAAAAATATTGACTTGATTAGTGTTACTAGCCATCCCGGTTTAATTACTTCTTTGTTAGTTGGTTTAGAGGCGGCTAAAACTTTAGCCTATTTATGGCAAAAACCTCTAGCGAAAGTTAATCATCTTAAGGCTCATATTTATGTCAATTACTTAAAGAACAAAAAAATAAAATTTCCTGCCTTGGGTTTAATAGTTTCCGGAGGTCATACTGAATTAGTTTTAATGAAAGATAAATTTAGTTTTAAAAAAATCGGCCAGACGCTTGATGACGCGGCTGGCGAGTGTTTTGATAAAATTGCTAAAATGTTAGATATTGGCTATCCCGGTGGGCCAATTATTGAAAAACTTGCCAAAAAAGGTAATCCGTCTGCTTATAATTTACCTCGGCCAATGATTAATAGTCAAGATTTCAATTTTAGTTTTTCTGGACTTAAAACCGCCATGTTATATAAATTAAGAGACCTAAAAAAGAAAAAGAAAAATATTAAAAAATTAATTCCAGACCTAGCAGCCGGAACCCAACAAGCAATTATTGATGTTTTATTAAAAAAAACTATTAAAGCAGCAAAAAAATATAAAGTCAAAACTATTATGTTAGCTGGTGGTGTGGCAGCCAATCAGCAGCTTCGTAAACAACTTCAAGAAAAAATCAATTATTATCTACCCACCACCCATTACCTAACACCCAACACCCAATTTTGTACTGACAACGCCGCTATGGTTGCTATAGCTGGATATTTTCAGACATTAAATAAAAAATTTCGCACTATTCAAAAAGACAAAAGTTAGCCTGCAACTAGAATTAATTTAATTATTATCAAGAAACAAAATTATATGTTAAAAATACTTACCAAAAGTAAAAAACAAACCTTCAACCTCGGTAAAAAACTGGCCAAAGAATTAAAAGGCGGAAAAGTTATTGCTTTGTCTGGCGAGCTTGGCACAGGAAAGACAGTTTTTACCAAAGGGTTAGCCAATGGATTGGGTATTAAAAAACATATCACTAGCCCGTCTTTTGTATTAATGAAGGTATATACGGTTTCCCCCCCGCCAGAGGGGGGGCTAGGAGGGGGAAAGGAGGGAGAGATTGAATATTTTGTTCATATCGACGCCTATCGGGTAAAAAATGCTCAAGAACTTATTGACATTGGCATTTTAGACTATTTTAATCGGCCGGATTGTGTTTGTGCTATTGAATGGGCGGATAAAATCAAAAAAATTTTACCCAAGAAAAGAATTGATATACTTTTTAAACATGGCAAGATGGAGAATGAGAGGATAATTAGAATTTCAAGTAATTTCCAAAAACCTGGATTCTTGCTTTCGCAGGAATGACAACGGGCACGGGAATGACAAAGCAAGTAGGAATGACAAAGCAAGTGGGAATGACAAAGCGAACGGGAATGATAACGTTCCTCTTTATTTATCTATCAATCTCTGTTAAAATTAAATTATTCGAGTTATAATTCGAGTATTATTCGTGAATTATTTGTGTGTTTACCCTAAAAAACATCAATGGAATCAAACAATGTAAAAAACTTACCCAAAGCTTATAGTCCAAAAGAAGTCGAAGAAAAAATCTACAAACTCTGGCAAAAGTCTGGTTTTTTTACTCCTAAAATTGATCATAAAAAAAAGCCATTTGTTATTTCTATCCCTCCGCCAAATATTACCGGGTCTCTACATATGGGTCATGCTTTAAATAACACGATTCAAGATATTTTAGTTCGCTATCATCGAATGAAAGGTGATGTTACACTTTGGGTGCCAGGTACTGACCATGCTGGTATTGCCACTCAAAATGTTGTAGAAAAAGAACTAAAAAAAGAGGGTTTGACCAGATACGATTTAGGGCGAGAAAAATTTATCAAGCGCGTTTGGCAATGGAAAGAAAAATACGGCAGCCGAATTATTGATCAACTAAAAAAACTTGGATGTTCCTGCGATTGGACCAGGTTGCGATTTACTTTAGATGAAAGTTATTCTAAGGCAGTTAGAACTGCTTTTGTCCATTATTATAATAAGGGCTACATTTACAAAGGGCCACGCATAGTTAATTGGTGCCCGCGCTGTCATACTGCTATTTCTGATATTGAAATAAAATATAAACCTCAAATAACTAAACTTTATACATTTAAATATAGTAAGGAATTTCCTATCTCTATTGCTACTACTCGACCCGAAACAAAACTCGGAGATACGGCTATTGCTGTTAATCCAAAAGATAAACGTTATAAAAAATATATTGGTCAAGAAATCAAAACTAACTTTCTAGGTGTTAATTTAAAAATTAAAATTATTAGCGATAGAAATGTCGATCCTGATTTTGGCACTGGCGCTTTGGGTGTTACGCCGGCTCATAGCATGGTTGATTTTGAAATGGCTCAAGCCAATGATTTAGAGATTATCAATGTTATTGGACCTGAGGGCAAAATGACTGATAAAGCAGGCCCGTATAAAGGGATGAGAGTTAATCAAGCGCGAGAAAAAATTGTTCAGGATCTAAAAAAACAAGGTCTGCTAGAAAAAGTAGAAGATTACGAACATTCACTTTCTTTATGTGATCGTTGCGGCACGCCAATTGAACCGTTAATTTCTGAACAGTGGTTTGTTAAGATGAAAGAATTGGCTCAGCCGGCTATTGAAGTAGTAAAAAAGAACAAAATTAAATTTATTCCCAAAAGATATAAAAAAATTTATCTTAACTGGATGGAGAATTTAAAAGATTGGTGTATTTCAAGACAATTATGGTGGGGACACCAATTTCCAGTTTTTTACTGTAGCAAAAAACTGGAAGAATCTAAAAATAAAAAGGCAAAATTAAAAATTAATGAAAAATATTTTGTAGTGTCAGAAGAAAAACCGAAAAAATGTCCTTTTTGCGGCAAGTGCGATATGGTCCAAGAAACCGATGTTTTAGATACTTGGTTTTCTTCAGCGCTATGGCCATTTGCAACACTAGGTTGGCCAGAGCAAACTGATGACTTAAAATACTTTTATCCTACAACATTTCTGTGTACTGCCCCTGAAATTCTTTATCTATGGGTAGCACGGATGATTTTCTCTAGTTTAGAATTCATGAAGACAATTCCATTCAAAACAGTTTATCTTCATAGTACTGTCCTAACTAAAGAAGGCCGTCGTATGAGCAAATCTCTTGGCACTGGTGTCGACCCACTAGAATTAATTGATAAATACGGTGCTGACGCCACGCGGTTCGGGATTATTTATCAAACTACTCGTGATTTACAAGCCATTCACTTTGGCGAAGAAGCTCTTTTAGCCAGTCAAAAGTTTATAAATAAACTTTGGAACATTGGAAGATTTATTTTAACCCAAGACCCAATCTCCCCCTGCCAGAGGGGGAGATGCCCGAAGGGCAGAGGGGGAGGGAGTAACACCCAAAACCTCACCCTACAGGTGATCACCCGTAGGGTGACAAAACCCAACACCCTAACCGATAAGTGGATTTTAAGCCGTTTAAACAATGTTATAAAAGAAACAACTAATTTAATAGAAAAATATGAGCTAGGGAAAGCCGAACATTTAATTTACGAATTTATCTGGCACGAATTTGCTGATTGGTATGTTGAAATATCTAAAAAAGAAAAAAACATCCCCCTAACAAAAGAGATTTACCTAACTTTATTAAAACTTCTTCATCCCTTTATTCCTTTTTCTACTGAAAAAATTTATTCATATTTTAATAAACAAAAACAGCAATTATTAATATTCGCTAATTGGCCCTTAATTAAAGAAAATTTAATAGACAAAAAATCAGAAAAAGATTTTAAAATTATTCAAAATTTTATAATAAAATTAAGAAACATCAAAAAGGAAAACAAAATTAATCCTTCTCAAATAATCTCTGTTTATATTTTAAAAAAAGAATCAAAATATTTTAATTTAATTCAAAAACAACGAAAAATTATTGAGCATTTATCAAAAACAAAACTAAAATTTGTTGACAAAAAACCAAAAGGTGTTAAATTGAATTTCAAAAATATCGAGGTATTTATTATTACTAATAATTAACTGTACTATCTAGCCACTTCAATAAAAAAATCTGTAAGCAAATCTAGTTTATAGATAAAATTTAGTTTCTAATGTTCTTTTTGTAACCAAAAAGAACCAAAAAGTTTTGGGGTGGCAAATTCGCTATCACGTTGATTGACGCTCTTATCTCCTAGCCCTGACGCT
>JAGGZP010000051.1 GCA_021161965.1 bacterium | reverse complement strand
TTTGATATCTGGTCAATATTAAAAGTTTTTTTAGTAATTCTTTTTATCATTTTTCTTTATTGGATTAGAGAAATTATTCTTACTCTTTTTCTTGGTTTTCTCTTCGCTCTTGTTTTTACTCCTATTGTCGATTTTCTTGAGAGAAAAAGGGTGAATCGTTACCTAGGTTCGTTTGTAGTTTATTTAATTCTTTTAGCTGTTATTGCCAGTATTGTTCTTTCTTTAACTCCAATTGTCACTCAGCAATTTCGGCAGTTAATAAATAATTTTTCAGATTATTATCAAAAGGTAAAACCATATTTAGAATTCAAGTTTCTTGACTCAAAATTTAGTCAAGATATTTTTTCTCGTTTTCTAGATTTAAAAGACTTTGGAATAACTAATAAAAGTATATTTGGAATTTTAGGCAAGTTTGCGGGTTGGGTAGCTATTATAATTACAGTTTTTGTTGTTGCGTTTTATATCTCTGCACAAAAAAGTTATCTTAAAAAAAGTTTTTTAAAGTTATTGCCAGAAAAATTTCAAGGAGATGTTGCTCATTTAATGAAATTAATAGAAAAAGACTTGGGTGGCTGGGCAAGGGGGTTACTGATTCTTTGTTTGACTATCGGCGTCATGTCTTTTATTGGTTTAAAGATTTTGGGAGTAAATTATGCCTTGCTTTTAGGAATTTTTGCCGGATTAACTGAGGCGATTCCTTGGTTTGGTCCTTTAATGGGAGCTTTACCGGCAGTTCTTATCGGTTTTCTTCAGTCACCTTTAAAGGGAATTTTTGTTGCCGTACTGTATTTTGTTATTCAGCAGATTGAAAACACTGTTCTTGTTCCTAATGTTATGAAGCATACCGTTGGTTTAAATCCTCTTTTGGTAATTATTATAATTTTAATTGGAGCAAAACTAGCCGGAGCGATTGGAATGCTCCTTGCTGTTCCGTTAGTTTCAATATTTATAATTATAGGAAAAGAATATCTAAGATTAAAAAAAATAGGAAAATTTAGAGTAGAAAATAATTAGTAAAATTATGACCGAAACATTTTATCCTTCGGGAAGAAAAAATATTATTGTTACCGGAGGGGCAGGATTTTTAGGTTCACATCTTTGTGATGCTTTAGTTAAAGAAAACAATGTTATTTGTATTGATAATTTTATTGGCGGAAATTTAAACAACATTAAACATCTACTACAGAATCCACATTTTCGTTTTATCAAACAGGATATTAATCAGCAATTTAATCTTGAAGATTTCCCCGAATTAAAAGACTTTAAAATTAAAGTTCAGGGCATTCAAGAAATTTATCATTTAGCTTGCCCGACTTCAGCAAAGAATTTCATGAAGCTAAGATTAGAGACTTTATGGGCAAATTCTATTGGTGTTATAAATATGTTAGAATTGGCAAGAAAATATAAGGCGAAATTCCTCTTTACTTCCTCAGCAGTTGTTTATGGTCCTCGAGACGAGAGAAATCCTTATTTTAAAGAAACAGATTTTGGAAAAGTAAATTTTACAAGCCCCAGAGCTTGCTATGATGAAGGAAAAAGGTTCGCTGAGTCAGCAATAATTACTTACCATGAGATGACTGGTCTTGATACAAAAATCGTTAGGGTATTTAGAACTTATGGACCGCGAATGCCACTTTTTGATGGACAAATGGTTCCTGATTTTGTTCTTCAAGCATTAAATAATAAACCTCTAATCATTTACGGAGATGAAAATTTTTCTTCTTCATTTTGTTATGTAAGTGATATGATTGATGGTTTAATTCGGACGATGGCCTCAAAAGAAAATAAGCCAATAAATCTTGGTCATCCAGAAAAATATAAAATGTCCGATTTGGCAAAAAAAATTATTGAATACACAAATTCAGCTTCAGAAATTGTTTATAAATCCCCTTTACTCTTTATGACACCATTAGGTTTGCCTGATATTACTTTAGCAAAAGAAAAACTTAATTGGTTTCCAGTCATCGGGATAGAAGAAGGTCTAAAAAAGACAATTGAAGACATTAAAGTTAATCGTTTTTTACTTCAACCACTTGTTTCAAAATATGACGAAGAATTATAAAAAAGTTATTGCGATTATTCCTGCATTCAATGAGGAAAAAGTGATTAGACAAGTTATTAATGATTTAAAAAATTTTGTTGATGAAATAATTGTAGTTGACGATGGTTCAACTGATAAAACAAAAGAAATAGCCGAAAGCAATGGAGCAATTGTTTATCAACATATATTAAATTGTGGGTTAGGAGCATCTTTAATAACCGGCTTCAAGGCAGCCTTAAAAAGAGATGCTGATATTGTTGTAACTATTGATGCCGATGGTCAACATAATCCAAAAGATGTCCCACGTTTAATTAAACCGATTCTTGAAGATGATGCCGATTTCGTTGTTGGGGCACGTAATTTTAATTTAAAAAATACTCCGTTTTTACGTTTGATTTATAATTATCTTGCCAACTTTATTACCTGGCTTCTTTTTAGGATTAAAACTAAAGATAGTCAGTCAGGATTACGTGCTTTTAATCGTTTAGCCCTAGAAAAGATAAAGATTGAATCAGGACGTATGGAAATTTCGTCAGAATTTTTTTCTGAAGTTAAAAAGAATAATCTCCGAATTAACGAAATAGTTATTGAACCGATTTATACAAAATATTCTTTATCGAAAGGACAAAGCTTTTTTACCGGAATAAAAACCCTCTTTCGTTTATTACTAAATAGAATTACCTAAAAATAAAATATAAAAAACATAAAAAAATACCTGTTTACCAGCAAGGAAGTCAGCTTACCGGTAAATAGACATCTTGATTTGTTTATAAATTATTTATAAAGTAAATTTATGGCGTGTATTTTTTGTCGAATAATTAATAAAGAAATTCCTACAGATATCGTTTATGAGGACAAAGAGATCGTTGCTTTTAAAGATATTCATCCAGTGGCAAAAGTCCATATTTTGATTATTCCTAAAAAACATATTGAATCTGTTGCTAAATTGAAATCTAGTGATATAATGTTAATCGGTAAAATGATTTGGCAGGCAAAGATTTTGGCAGAAAAATTTGGTATTAATAAAACTGGTTACAAATTATTGTTTAATTGTGGTAAAGATGGAGGGCAAGTTATTAAACATATCCATTTACATTTAATTGGTGGCCAGAAGTTAAAAAATTGGCCAATCTAATTTATTAATAAAGAAGTATGACAAAAAGAAGTATTTTTTCTGGTTTAAAAAGGTTTATTCGCGGGGTAGTTCTCGGAGCAATTTTAGGAGTACTTTTTGCTCCCAAAAAAGGTAAAGAACTCCGCAAAGATATTAAAGAAAAGGTCAAAGATTTAAAAGAAAAGGCCGAAGAGGCAAAAGAAAAAATTGAAGAAATTAAAGAGAATATTCAAGAAAAAATTGACGAGATAAAAGGAGAAGATGAAGACGAAAACGAACCTGAAAAAGAGGAAAGAGATATTGAGGCATAAAATTTTAATTAAATTTATGGCAAGATTTATTATTAAATTTGATAAAGAAAAATGTATTGGTTGTGGTACTTGTGCAGCTGTTTGTCCGGAAAATTGGGAAATAGGGGACGATAATAAAGCAAAACCAAAAAAGATTGAATTAGAAAAACTCGGCTGTAACAAAACAGCCGAGGAAAGTTGTCCGGTTCAAGCAATTCGTGTTGAGCCGGCGACAGAGAATTCCACAGAATAAAATACAGATAAATACGGATAAAACGCGGATCAACGCTTGTCTACCGGCAGACAGGCGGATATCGAACGCGGATAAACGCGGATGTTTGCTTATACGGATAAATACCGATGAGAACGTGAATTAACTATCATCTTAAAACTAAAAAGCTAAGAAGCTAAAAAGCTAAAACCTATGGATCCAGTATTAAAAAATACTAAAAAAGAATTACTTTTAGGAAACGAAGCAATAGTTAGAGGTGCGTTGGAAGTTGGTCTTAGTTTTGCAACAACATATCCGGGAACACCAGCCTCAGAAGTTGGTAATGTTTTAGCAAAAATAGCCAAAAAACTTGGTATCTATTTTGAATTTAGTACAAATGAGAAAGTTGCTTTAGAAACAGCAGCTGGAGCGGCTTTTTCTGGTTTACCAGCAATGGTTTCTTTAAAACATTATGGCTTAAATGTTGCTTTGGATAGTTTATTGCCTCTCATTTATTTAGAATGTCCGTTAGTAGTTGTTGTTGCTGATGATCCGGGTTCTTGGAGTTCGATACAAACAGAACAAGATAGCCGTTGGATTTCTCGTTTAGGACACTTACCAACACTAGAGCCATCGGATAGTCAAGAAGCAAAAGAGATGACAAAATATGCTTTTAAATTGACAAAAAAATATAAAATTCCTGTTCTTATCAGATTAACAACCCGTGTTTGTCATACACGAAGTTTAGTTAAATATGGGAAAATTTTTCCGACAAAGAAAAAGGGTAATTTTTATAAAACAAAAAATCTCTCTGCTACTGGCTCATTACCAACAATTGAAAGACACAAAAATCTTCTAAGTAAAATTAAAGAAATAGAAAAAAGTGAGTTGTTAAAAACAAAATTAAATAAAATATTTAAAGATAATTCTAATAAAGTTGGTATCATTGCTTCAGGTGTATCTTATTATTATGCTAAAGAAGCAATTAACGAAATTGGTATCAATTTACCAATTTTAAAAATTGGCTTTAGCTATCCTTTCCCAAAGGATATTACCAAAAAGTTTATTAAAAATTTAGAAAAAGTTTTGATTGTTGAAGAAACTGACGCAATTATAGAATACGAAATTAGACAAATTGCCAAAAATGTTAATCCGAAATTAAAAATTTATGGTAAGGATTTATTGCCGCAAATTGGTGAAATGAGACCAGAATACGTTTTAGTAGCATTATCTAAAATTTTGAATAAATCCCTGCCGAAAAATTTAGTCAACAATCAAAAATATTTCAAGCTACAAAAAATAGAAAAGAGATTACCAAATCTTTGTCCTGGTTGTCCTCATCGGGCAACATTTTGGATAGTTAAAAAGGCATTGGGGAAAAATAAAATTTTTGCTGGTGATATCGGGTGTTATTTATTAGGTGCTTTACCGCCTTATAAAATGGCCGACTATATTGTAGCAATGGGCGCGAGTGTTGGTCTTTCTCATGGTGTTTCCAAATCAACCGGGAAGAAACCAGTCATTTTTATTGGTGACTCAACATTCTTTCATGCCGGAATCCCAGCATTGATTAACACAGTTTTTAATAAATCTGATGTTTTAATAATTATTTTAGATAACCGTATAACAGCGATGACTGGACATCAACCGCATCCTGGAACAGGAATTACTGGTTTAGGAGAAAAAACAAAAGCATTAAAAATCGAAGAGGTTGTCCAATCTTGCGGTGTTGATTCAGTTGAAGTAATTAATGTTTATAATATTAATGAATCAATTGTAAAAGTTAAAAAGGCTTATCAGAAAAAAGGTATTTCAGTAGTTGTTGCTAAAGGAGAATGTCGGTTATTAACTGTGAGAAAATTAGCTCGTATTGGTGTGCGAACACCAAAATTTGAGATATTCAGGCAGTCACCAAATTTAGAGATTTTAAAAGATTTTGGTTGTCCAGCAATTAGAAAACATAAAGGAAAATATTATATTGATGAAAATGTTTGTTGGGGCTGTGGTGTTTGTCGCCAAATATTTCCTAAAAATATTAGGTTAAAAAAATAATATGAGTAATAAAAATACATTTAATCTCATTATTGCCGGATATGGAGGCCAAGGAGTTCTAACAATGGCAAAAATAATCGCTTATGCGGCAATGTTTGCTGGTTATGATGTTAAACAAGCAGAATTACATGGTTTAGCTCAAAGGGGGGGTTCTTTGATTTGTCAGGTTAGATTTGGAAAAAAAGTTTATTCGCCATTAATCCGACAAGGTAATGCCGACTTAATTATTGGCTTGGAAATATTAGAAACTTTACATGCTTGTTATTATGCTGACAAAAATAAAACAATAATTTTAGCTAATTCAGAATTTTATAATCCATATTTATTTGAACAGAAAGGTATAGATTCTCAGAAAATAATTAAAGATATAAAAAGCTTTGGATTGAAAACAGAACTGATTTCGGCTAGTAAAATTATCAAAAAAGTTATTAAAGATACAGCAATGATTAATACATTTATGACCTCTTACGCTGTTGAAAAAAAACTTTTACCAATTAGAGAAAAATTTATACTACAAGCAATGAAAGAAAAATTTAGAAAAATTTTTTGGGAAGATAATTTAAAAGTTTTTCAAATAGCAAAATTAACAGCTAAAAATAAATAAGAAATAATTATTTAGATATTGTAAATGCAGTTATCAAAAAATGCAAAATTTATTTTAAAAAAGAGATTTTTGAAAAAAGATAAAAATGGCCGGATTGTTGAAACACCCGAGGCTATGTTTAAAAGAGTTGCTCAAGTGATCGCTAATGCTGACAGGAAATATGACAAGAAATCTAATATTAAAAAAATAGCAAAAGAATTTTATCAAGTAATGACAAATTTGGAGTTTTTGCCAAATGCACCGACCTTAAGAAATGCGGGACGAGAATTAGGGCAGCTTGCTGCCTGTTTTGTTTTACCAATTCCTGATTCAATCGAAGGAATTTTTGAAGCAGTTAAAGAGATGGCAATTATTCAGAAAACTGGTGGAGGAACTGGTTTTTCTTTTAGTCGCTTGAGACCGGAAGGAAGTTTAGTTAAAGCAACACTAGGAATTGCTTCGGGTCCTGTCTCTTTTATGAAAGTTTTTGATACAGCAACTGGGGCAATTAAAGAGGGTGGTGTTCGTCGAGGAGCAAATATGGGCATTTTAAGAGTTGATCATCCGGATATTTTAAAATTTATTACTTGTAAAAAGAAAGAAGGGGATTTTAGTAATTTCAACATCTCTGTTGCTTTAACAGATAAGTTTATTAATGCAGTAAGAAAAAATACAAAATATAACTTGATTGATCCAAGAACAAGAAAAATTGTCGATAAAATTAGTGCAAGAAAAGTTTTTAATTTAATATGCAAAATGGCTTGGTTAAATGGCGAGCCCGGTATAATTTTTATTGACGAAATTAATCGACATAATCCAACGCCAAAATTGGGAAAAATAGAAGCAACAAATCCCTGTGGTGAGCAGCCGCTCTTACCAAACGAAAGCTGTAATTTAGGGTCAATCAATTTAACGAAATTTGTTGAAAATAAAAAAATTAATTGGCAAAAATTAAAAAGAATTATCAAAATAGCTGTCCACTTTTTAGATAATGTAATTGATGTCAATATTTATCCTTTAAAAAGCATAGAAAAATTAGTTAAAGCAAATCGGAAAATTGGTTTAGGGGTAATGGGTTTTGCTGATTTACTAATTACTCTTGGTATTCCTTATAATTCGGAAAAAGCAGAAAAATTGGCCAAAAAAATAATGAAGTTTATTCAAGAAGAAGCACACAAAACCTCTAAAGAATTAGCTAAAAAAAGAGGAGTATTTCCAAACTGGAAGAAAAGTATTTACTATAAAAAAGTGAAATTAAGAAATGCAACTTTAACAACAATTGCTCCAACAGGTACTTTATCGATAATTGCTAATTGTTCAGCAAGTATTGAACCAATTTACGCACCAATATTTACAAAATACATTAACGAAGGTGTATTACTTTCTTTTGTTAATCCATATTTTAAAGAAATAGCTAAAAGAAAAGGTTTTTATTCGAGACGAATTTTTAATAAAATTTTTGCCAGAGGAACAATTAGAGGAATAAAAGAGATTCCGAAAAATATAAAAAATGTTTTTGTTTCGGCCCATGATATTTTGCCCGAATGGCATATTCGGATTCAGGCAGCTTTTCAAAAGTATACTGATAATGCTGTGGCAAAAACTATAAATTTACCAAAAAATGCAAAAGTAAGTGATATTAAAAAAATTATTCTGTTTGCGCATAAGTTAAAAGTGAAAGGTTTAACTGTTTACCGAGACCAAAGTAGAAAAAAACAAATTTTAAATACTTGTAAGTGCAAGATATGAAAGGAAAAGTAATTATTTACTATGGAAAAGGAGAGGGTAAAACTTCAGCGGCACTTGGTCGAGCAATTAGAGCGCTTGGTCAGAAATTTAAGGTCGCTATTTTTCAGTTTATGAAAGGGAGAAAAACAGGGGAGTATAAATTTCTTAGAAAATGCAATGTGAAAATAAAATTATGTGGACCAAAATTCTTTTTATTGCGAAAAACTGATTTTAATGCGCATCGTGACAAAACAAAAGAATATTTTGAAAAAGTAAAGAAAATTATTGCTAAACAAAAAGTAGATTTATTAGTTTTAGACGAAATTTTATACGCTATCGAATTTAAGTTAATTAGAGAATCAGAATTAATTAATTTACTAGAAAAAAGAAAAAAAATTAATATTATTTTAACTGGAAGAAAGGTTAGCAAAAAATTAAAAAACCTCGCTGATCAAATTAGTCGAATTGATAAAATCAAACATTATTACGACAAAAAACACAAAGCAAAAAGAGGTCTAGATTATTGATATGAAAAGAGAAAAAATTATTTATTTTTGATGTTGATATTTTTTAGTTAGTTCTTGTTCTAAAATAA
>JAGGZP010000025.1 GCA_021161965.1 bacterium | reverse complement strand
CGCGGGATTTTTGACTATCGTCTTATTAAGTTTCTTAAGTTTCTGTAGGGGTGCGACCCCTACCCCGGGGTGCGACCCCTACCAAGTGTAAAATTAAGGAAGAAATTTTAAGAAATCCGACTTCTTAAAACTTCTTAAAAAATTTTGTATAGATGTGAACTTTAGGATCTTCTATAAATCGGAAAATAAACAACAATCTTATTACTGGCCATTCGTGCGAAAGGCCAGTGATTAAGAATTAATTGAGCTATAGATATCACAAATTTGAGATTTAAAATTTGATTTAATTTGTGTTTTTATCTATGTTAAACTGTATTTTAACCTGATTACCATATAAAGTTAGAGTTGACAAGAAAATAAAATTTATTATCATAAAAATGATTTAAAAAGGAGGTAAAATTGTTTAAGCTATTTAAGGTTGGAAGATTTAAGATTTATGCCAATTTTTCTTTTGTGATTGGTTTTTTGTTTTTTGCATACGCAATAATAAATTTTTTCGCAATAAAGCTATCTTTCTATCCAAAATATTTAGCCTACACACTTGGGTTCGTTACAACTGCTTTTCTTTATCTTTCGATAGTGCTTCACGAGCTTGGTCACTCGATTGTTGCAGTCAAAAATGGTGTACCAGTTAAAAAAATTACACTTTTTATTCTTGGTGCTATGGCACATTTAGAAAAAATTCCTGAGAATCCAAAAACAGAACTAAAAATTGCTGTTGCTGGTCCTTTAGTAAATTTTGCAATCGCTCTTGTACTTCTTCCTTTTGTTAAATACTTGTCAATGCCTTATTGGCTCTGGTTTACTCTATTCTATTTAATGTTCTTAAATGTTTTACTTGGGGCATTTAACTTACTTCCGGCATTTCCAATGGATGGTGGGAGAATCTTCAAATCGATAATCTGGATTATTACTAAGAATGAGATTAGGGCAAGTAAAATCGCTGTTTTGATTAGTCGAGCAATTGCACTTGCATTTATTGTTTTAGCAATAATTGATTGGAAAACATGGCTTTGGTTTGGCTTTATCGCTCTATTTATTATTTTTGCCGGTAATTCGGAAATGACTGTAATTAAACTGAAATCGAAGTTAATGAAGAAAAAAGCAAAAGATGTAATGACTCCGATTGATAAAACATCTATTGAGGACGAGAAATTGTTCTTCGATACCGAAACAGATTTATGGACAATCTTCTCAAAAATGCAAACCAAAAAGATCTTTTTTGCTTATATTAAAAACAAAAATAATCAAGTCGTGGGATACATCACCTTTTATAGACTTATTAAAGACGGGTAAAACCCGTCTTTTTTAAATGCCCTCACCCCGATTCGAACGGGGATCACAAGCTCCGCAAGCTTGCACTCTATCCATTGAGCTATGAGGGCCCCTTTATGGCTCTCAAAAAGAGCCAGAGAAATATATTATGAAGGCAAATGAATGCTTTTTAAATTTTTAACCACCGATTCATTCGGTCGGTCAGTGTTTCATATGGTTTTGTTAAATCTTCAACGAGATATTGTTTTAGAATTTTTCTTACTTCGAGCGGATCTTTATCTTCTAACGAAACAGAAAAATCGCGAAGTAAAGTTCCTTTCAAATCAATATAAAGTCTTTTAATTTGCGGCGGATTATAAACAATACGAAAACTATTTATTTGGTCCCACTCATAAAAATTTTTACCGACCATTATCCCGTCTTCGAAAATTTTAAATGGGATTTTTATTGGTTCTCGTTTGTTGTTTAAAAATATAATCAAAATAAGAAGCACAAGAATGACGGCAAAAATGTAATTTCGGGTAAAAATTGCATAAATAAAAAAGACAAGAAATGCTATGGTTAAACCAATATAATAATTTTTTGAGCGTTCATATTTTTGATATTCGGGAAAATTCCATTCACTTAACAATTTCCCATGATCAATTTTGTTTTCTTCTGCCATATTTTTTAAATTATATAATAAATTAAAAATATAGTGGCGGTGGGGGTGGGATTCGCCCTATACCACATGTGGTATAGGGCGCCATGAACCCTACGTGGTTCATGGCGAACCCACAAATTTTTATTGAAGTGGTACGCTGCAATTTAGTAAACATATAATGCGGAGGCGAGAGGATTCGAACCTCTGAGGCCCGTAAAGGCCTACTGGTTTTCAAGACCAGCGCTTTCGACCGCTCAGCCACGCCTCCTTTCTAATACATAACGGATTAAGTTTTTCATTTCAAAAAGACTATCCTTAGATTTTCAAGACTGGCACATTCGTCCACTCTGTCACCCCACCAAATTATTTTTTCTCTTTTTTAATTAACCTAACTATCTCAACAATATTTCTCTTTTTCCCAAACATCACACACTACTGAATAAATAGGCATAATATCTTATCTTGATATTTTATCTTGAAATGAGCTTGGCAAAAATAAAATAATACATTCTTCTCTTTTAATCTATGCCTGCCTATTAATATTTTCTTAAGCAAAATGCCCAGTATTCTTTAAAAAATCTTCTATTATGACAGTGGAGCCCCCTCTTATAGTACGCCCCTAATCATATAAAGTTTATAGGTTCTTTTCGAATACCACGAAAGGCGCTGCGTGGTTCATAGCGAACCCACAAATTTTTATCAAAGTAGCATTTTATAAATTTAGTAAACCCCGCACCACGGCTTAACAGCCGTGGCTTTTGGCATTAACCTGCAGGACATTTTTCATTCGTCTGAGAGTTTGCACTCGTGGCTTTCTGGTGGTGCGGGGTAAAGGTATATTGGCGGTGGGTGTGGGACTCGAACCCACAAGCGGCTTTTTACACCGCTACAGTTTAGCAAACTGCTGCCTTACCAGTTCGGCGCAACCCACCAGCAGCAATTATTATATAATATCTTGACTTTTTGTCAAATTTATATTATAATGTTCCAATCAATTATATGGAACTTAATACACCAATTTCGCAAGTTGGAAATTTAGGAAGGATTTTTGCTAAAAAATTAAAACGTCTTGGCTTAGAAACAGTAAAAGATTTACTTTTTTATTATCCGTTTCGCTATGATGACTATAGCAATATATTATCAATTTCGGATTTGAAAAGCAAAAAATCAGGAACAATTAAAGGAAAAATAAAATTGATTGCCAACCATCGAACAGCAAAAAAGAAAATGATTATTACTGAAGCGATAATCTGTGATGAATCAGATTCGATAAAGTGTATCTGGTTTAACCAACCATTTCTTACAAAAATACTTAAACCTGGAACAAATGTTTATCTTTCTGGAAGACTTGATTACGATAAACACTATGGTTTACAATTACTTAGTCCATCATACGAAATAGTAAGAAAACAGGCACCAATTCACACAGGTCGACTCGTGCCAATCTATCCGGTTACAGCCGGATTAAGTCAAAAACAAATCAGGAGTTTAATTCGAAAAGTTATTCCTCTAGCACAAAAAGTTTCCGACTGGCTGCCGCGCTTCATTAAAACAAAATATAATTTAATCAATTTAACTACTGCCTTAGAACAGATTCACTTTCCTTTCGATAAAAACTGGCTCGAAAAAGCAAAACATCGCCTAAAATTTGATGAACTCTTTCTTCTTCAAATTAAAACCCAATTGATTCGTCAAAAAATTAAGGAAAAAAACGCGCTTTCTATTAGATTTAAATCAAAAAAAACACAAGAATTTGTTAAAAATCTACCTTTTAAATTAACAAATGCACAGAGAAAATGTGCTTGGGAAATTATCAGAGACATAGAAAAAAATCAGCCAATGAATCGATTGCTTGAGGGTGATGTTGGCTCAGGAAAAACAGTTGTTGCTGTTATTGCAATTCTTAATGTAGCATTGAATAAATACCAAACAGCTTATATGACTCCGACAGAAATTCTCGCTCAACAACAATTTCAGAATATTTCTGAGATGTTAAAACAATATGAAATAAATATCGCTCTTTTAACTCGAGGAATAAGTATAATTTCTAAAAAGGGTGTAATAAAAAAAAGCTCAAAGAAAGAATTGATTGAAAAAATTAAAAAAAATGAAATAGACGTTGTTATCGGAACGCATACTCTTATTCAGAAAAAAATAAAATTTGCAAACTTGGCTTTTGTAATTATTGACGAACAACATCGCTTTGGTGTTGAACAAAGGGCAAAACTAATAAAACAGACAACAAAAGTATTCAAACAAAAAAATTTCTCACCGCACTTTCTATCAATGACCGCAACGCCCATCCCACGAAGTTTAGCTCTGACTGTTTATGGAGACCTAGATATTTCAATAATTGATGAATTACCAAAAAATAGAAAAACAATTATTACAAAAATAGTAAAGCATCGCGAGCTAAAGCAAACTTATCAGTTTATTCGGGAAGAAATTAAAAAGGGTCGACAAGCATTTGTTATTTGTCCACTAATTGATCCTTCAGATAAATTGGGAGTAAAATCAGTCAAAGAGGAATACGAAAAACTAAAAGGTACTATTTTTCCTGATTTGAATATTTCAATTCTTCATGGAAAATTAAAAGCAAAGGAGAAAGAAAAAATTATGAAAGAATTTTTAGAAAATAAAATTAATATCTTAATCTCAACAACAGTAGTCGAGGTAGGTATTGATATTCCTAATGCATCAATTATGTTTGTCGAGGGCGCGGATCGATTTGGTTTAGCACAACTTTACCAACTTCGTGGTCGGGTTGGACGAAGTAAATGGCAGTCGTATTGTTTTCTCGTCCCAGAAAATCCCAGCGAAAAAGCAAGAAAAAGATTAAATGCTGTATTAAAAGCAAAAAATGGCCTTGAATTAGCCGAACTCGATTTAAAAATGAGAGGTCCAGGTGAAATCTTTGGCACAGAACAGTCAGGATATTTAGAATCACTAAAAATCGCTAAATTGTCCGATATACAAATAATTAAAGAAACGCAGGAGGTAGTTAAAAATCTCTCCTGGAACACTCTAGAAAAAAAATATCCTGAATTATTTGAAAAAATTAGACAGGAAATTAAAATTAGTCACCTCGATTAAATTAATTTTCTCTCAACAACTTCCCAAATTTTTTTTGATATTTCTTTTTTACTTAATAATCTACCATTTTTATCTAAACAATTAACTAATAAAAACTCTTTCGGAAAAAGACGATATAATTGTAAGTAAATTTTTTCAGTAAATTTTAAATAATTGATATCTTTTTCATGGATGTCTCTTTTTTTTCCGCGAAGATATTTTCTCTTATTCTTCTTGGCAATAAGTTTGTAGGCAATTTTAGCCGATACATAAAGTAAAATATTTAAATTAGGTTTTGGAATTCCTAATATATTAT
>JAGGZP010000047.1 GCA_021161965.1 bacterium | reverse complement strand
TTACTGGTAAAATTAGAAGAATCCAAGAAGCAAAAAAATTTGGCTGACCAAAAGTGGAAAAAACTCGGCCATAAACAATAGCTAGTTCTGACCAATGGATCGGATCAGAACCAATAATTTGTAAAAATCCATAAATGAAAACAAAAATTGACGAGAATAAGATTGCTTGAATAATTTTTTTAATTTTTTTTTGGTCAAGCCAAAAATAAAAGGCTAAAAAGAAAAGAAAAAAATGGAGCCAGGTTATATAGCCCATTTTTCGCGTGTAAGAACCAAAGAAACTATAATGAAAACTTGTTGAAAATATTGTCGCTATGCCAAGAATGAAAATAAAAATAAATGCGGGAACAATTCTATAAAATTCCGTTTTAGTAATTTTTAATTTTTCACAAATTAATATCTTAATTAACCAAGCAAAAAAAACAATTTCAGTTAATGTTTGAAAAACTGTCAATTTTGCTATTTGCCAGTTTCCGTAAGTAAACAAAAAAAATACCAAAGGGATGAAAAAGAAAATTGAAATAATTCCCCAATTAATTATAAAATCACAAATTTTTTTTCCATTGATTTGGTGCATTTATTAAATTGTAATAAGATAACAGAAAAAATCAATAAAAAACCGCTTCCGAAGAGGCGGTTTTAGAATAATAAAATTTTTATTTATTATTACGGATCAGCTATTCCTGCTGGTGTTGCCCAATGCCAACCGGCTGATATTCCTCCGGTAGGTTGACCAAGACAATATCTAATCTCATAAGTAGTATTATAATCAACAGCAACAGCGTAAGTGTAATCAGTCGATGTACAATCACCATCATTTCGCGGAGAAGGATTTGATGGAACTTTGGCCATATAAGTTGTTCCCGAACAGGCACTATCTTCAAAACCGGCATTAGTATCACAAAGATGTTTACCACCAATACCACCAGGAACTCCGGTATTTGGGTAAGCATTCTTATCTAAGAAGTACATTTCCAGAGCTGTTTGAATCTGGCGAATATCAGCCAATCTTTTTGCATCTCTAGCCCGAGCACGAGCATTATTTAAGGCAATTACAGCAATTGCTGCTAATAAACCAATAATAGCGACAACAACTAACAACTCAATTAAGGTAAAACCTTTTTTCTGTTTTTTGGTCATATAAATTTAATTATTTAAATATTTAAAAAATTTAACTACTGTAATTTTTCCGGAGTAGCTGTTGAATTTCCAGCTGTAAGACCAGCCATATCTTGGCCCAAACACCAACTAATTGTGTAGCTTCTTCCGTTGTTAACCGCATTATAAACATAATCAGTGTTAGGACAACCCCCATCAACTCTTGGGCTCGGATTACTTGGCGCTTTAGCCATATAAGTTGTTCCACTACAGGTGTCTGACCAGCCATTATCAGAAGAAAGACATTTATTCCCCAAAACAACACCACTTTGATCTGGATAAAGTTGTTGGTCACTAAAGTACATTTCTAGAGCAGTACGAATTTGACGGATATCAGCGATTCTTTTTGCGTCTCTTGCTTTCATCCGAGCTTGATTTAAGGCAATTACAGCAATTGCTGCTAATAAACCAATAATAGCAACAACAACTAATAACTCAATTAAAGTAAAGGCCCTTTTCCATTTTTTCATATCTTAAATTTAAATTTTTATATATTTTATCTATAGGATTAAATATAACACAGAAATAAAAAAAAACAACAAAAGTTATCCACAGGCTTGTCAAATCTTTAAATTAAATTATAATTTTTGGTATGAGTGAATATAAAATTAATTTAGTTGATGGAATAAAACCTCTTGAAAAAATAGAGAATATTGAAGAAAAAACAAGATCAAGGAAAAGTTTTAGTAGAATTTTTTTTCGTTTTGCTATCGTTTTTTTAGTTATTGTGATTTTTTTCTCGACGAATACAATTTTTTCTGGGAATGGCGCGATAACAAACTTGGGTAAATTATCATTTTGGGAAGGCGTAGCAAGGCTAACATTTAAACATGATAAAATTTTAAAAGGCGAATTGAACGATAGAATTAATATTTTACTTTTAGGGATAGGAGGAAAAGCACATCCTGGCCCATATTTAACTGATACAATTATATTAGTGAGTATAAAACCTTCAGAACAAAAGATAGCGCTTCTTTCTATCCCTCGAGATCTTTATGTCCCAATACGAAATTATAGTTGGCGAAAAGTTAATGAAGCTTATTTACTTGGTTTAAGTAGAGATGAGGGAGGTGAGTTACCTACTAAAACAATTGAAAATATTCTTGATTTATCTATCCCTTATTGGGTAGTCATTGATTTTTCTGCTTTTGAAGAGTTAATAGATTTTTTAGGAGGAATCGATGTTTATGTAGAAAGAAGTTTTGTTGATAACCAATTCCCAACTGTGGATTTTAAGTATCGAGTTGTTTCTTTTGAAAAGGGTTGGCAAAAAATGGATGGGAAAACCGCTTTAGATTATGCAAGATCTCGTCATGGAAATAATAATGAAGGTACCGATTTTGCTCGAGCAAGAAGGCAGCAGAAAGTAATTTTAGCAATAATGAAAAAAATAAAACAAGAAGATATCTTGGAACAACCAAGAAAAATTTTTAAAATTTATAATATTTTTAGCAAAAAAATTGACACGAATATTAACTTTTCTGAAAGTATTAAATTAGCAAAAATTTTAAAACATATCCCAGAAAAAAATATTAACAGGTATGTGTTTGATACTAATTTTCTTTATCCAGAGATAACTAAAAATGGTGTTTATATCTTAAAAACAAAAACTGGTGACTTTAGTGAGTTAGCAAATTTTGCCAAAAATGTGTTTGAGGAAAAAACTATCACAAAAGAAATACAAAAAAGTAGAGAAACAGAAAAAGCAAAATTAATTGTTTTAAATGGAACATATATCTCTGGATTAGCAAAAAGAACCAAAATCAGACTTGAGAAAGAAGGTTTTAAAATATTGAAAATTGGCAACGCACCAAAAAGAGGATATAAGGAAAATATCATTTATAATTTAACAAATAAAAATGCAAACAAATTGAAAAAATTATTAAATGACGCCGAGACAAAAACTAATTTACCAAAAGATTTGGAGGTTTATTCTAATTGTGATTTTTTGATTATTCTTGGGGAAAATAGACAATAAAATGATTAACAATAATCCAAAAGTTGCTTTAGTTGGTCGAGTAAATGTTGGCAAGTCTACACTTTTTAATCGGCTAATTGAGAGGAGAAAGGCTCTTGTTTCAAAAATCCCTGGGACAACTAGGGATAGAAACTATGGTGAATGTCTTTGGAGAGGAAAAAAAATTACTTTAATTGATTTGGCAGGAATAGAACAAGGGAAAAAGCAAAAAGGGGAATTAGCAAGAAAAATCAAAGAACAAATTAATCAGGCGATAAAAGAGGCAAATTTAGTTCTTTTTATTTTAGATATTCAAACAGGGGTTTGTTCGGCTGACAAAGAAATTTCTAAAATAATTAGAAAGTCAAAGAAAAAAACAATTTTGGTTTTAAATAAAGCAGACAATCAAAAATTAATAAATTTAGCAAATGAGAAAGAATTTTGGCAACTTGGTTTTGGTCAAGCAATTCCAGTTTCTGCAGCTAATGGTTTAAAGATAGGCGATTTACTCGATTTAGTTGTTGAGAAATTAGCTTTAAAAAAAGCGAAAAAGAGAAAAGAAATAATTCCAAAAATTAAAGTAGCAATAGTTGGTCGACCAAATGTTGGAAAGTCGACCCTTCTAAATTCTATTTTGGGCGAAGAGAGAGTTATTGTTTCTCCGATACCTCGAACAACACGCGAGCCGCAAGATACTTTATTTCTTTTTAAAAAAACCCCCTTGCTTTTAGTCGATACAGCAGGGATTAGAAAAAGAAGAAAAATAAAATTAAAGATCGAAAAAATAGGAGTTAGAAAGACAGTAGAGACAATAAAAAAAGCAGACATTATTTTAATAGTTTTTGACATAAATGAAAAAGTTTCACACCAAGATAAGGCGTTAATTGATTTGGCAATTAAATATAAGAAGAGTTTGATTTTAGTAATAAATAAATGCGATTTGATTAAAAATTTTGATAAAAAAATAGAAAAGTATATTTACTATTACCAGAATGCATTACCAATGAT
>JAGGZP010000031.1 GCA_021161965.1 bacterium | reverse complement strand
AGAAGTTGTTTTGTTTATAGTTGGAGGAACTAAAAAAGAAATTGAAAAATATAAAAGAAAATCCAAAGAAAATATTTATTTTATTGAATTTCAAAAACAGGAAAAAGTCCCCATCTATTTAAAAGCGGCAGATATTTTAGTTTTACCCAATTCAGCTACAGAAGAAATATCTAAAAGCTATACTTCTCCTCTAAAATTATTTGAATATATGGCGTCAAAAAGACCAATTGTAGCAAGTAATTTATCTTCAATTAGAGAAATTGTCAATGAAAATGATGTTTTGTTTTTTAGGCCAAATGACGAAAAAGATTTGGCGTTAAAAATAGAAAAACTTATATATGATAAAGCATTACAAAATCGATTAATAAAAAATGCGTATAGAAAGGTGAAGAATTATACTTGGGAAAAGAGAGCTAAGAAAATTGTAGATATTTTTAAATATAGATGAAATTATGGAAGATATTAAATTTAAATTAAAAAAGTTTCTTATAATAGATAAAAAATTTAGATTGCCTAGAATATGGTCTAACAGAGAACTTAAAAAATTTGCTTATTTATTCGAAGGAAAAATTATTAATGTAAGTGGTTGGAAAGATGTTGATAAAGAAGGAAAAAGATACAAAGATTATTTTATAAATGCATCAGAATACTGGATTTCAAATTATAAATCGGAGTTTAGAGGATTTCAAGGAAACTTAGAAAATGAAATATTTTTAGATTTGACACAACCATTGCCTAAAGAATTAAAGCATAAATTTGATGTAGTATTTAATCATACAACATTGGAACATATTTTTGATATATTTACTGTTTTTAAAAATTTATGTGAATTGAGTAAAGATATTGTTATAGTAGTCGTTCCATTTATTCAAGAGCAGCATGCAGATTACGGAGATTACTGGAGATTTACACCACTTGCTATAAGAGAATTATTTGAAAGAAATCGTATAAAGCTTATTTATATAAATTTTAATGATTGGTCTAATACTAGTATTTACATTTTTGCAATAGGATCAAGGAATCCAAACAAATGGGAACAAATACAAAAGCATCCAGATAATAAAGTGAAGTACACTGATAAACATTTTATTGGAAAAAGAATAATCAAAAATTCGATATTTGGCAGCTTTCTGTAATTACTAAAAACTATTTGCAGTATTTCATAAAAAATAAAAATGTTAAAAATAGAATAAATAATCTGTAAACTATTCTTGCTACAATTGCTCCTAAAAGTCCATAAAAATAAATTCCTACTAAACTTAAAAATATTAATAAAACTGCTGAATAATTATAAAATTTATTTATCAAACTTCCTTTTTTCTCTTTTATCAAATAATTAAATGGTAAAATATATAACACAACTATAAAACTCAAATGATATATCATACTCAGCCAAACATACTCGTAATATTTAGGGTAAAGCCATTTAAAAACAAAAGGCGCAATGATTAAATAAATTAAGATTAAAAAAACAACTATCAAAAAAAATTTTTTAAAATGTTTCATCAAATCTTTTTTCTTTGTATTTTTAGAAGCCATTTTGGGCAATAACATAGGTGTAAACATATTTGCAAGAACTTTTATCTGATTGGGAAGTAAAGTAACAATCTTAAAAATTGCCAAATCAGAAAATCCTAAAAAGTAAGTTATGATTAAACTATCAAAATAATTCGCTATATTTGAAAATGCTAAAGAAAAACTTACTTTCTTTCCAAATCTAATACTATCTTCTTCAATTTTATCATTATGTATGTATTTTTTAACATAAAATAAAGTAAAATATCCAGCCAGTATAACATCTATAAAAATAGTAGCAATTATTATCCATAATAAACTTTTTGTTAAAAACACAGCCAAAACTATCGATAGTACAGAGATAACATTAATTAATGATGTAATTTTTGCAAAAATATCGAATCTTTTTTTCCCTTGAAGTAATGCACTATAGTACGATTTAAAAGAATAAAATGGGAAGATAAAAGATACCATCAAAAATACAATTGCTCCATATATTCTACCAGAAAATATGCCGTATATAGCGATACTTAACAAAAACAAGCTACCTAACCAACCCCATTTAAAAATCTGTTTTAAAGCTTTAAAATATGTTCCATCATAACCTCTCGCAACGGATTGTATGATAGCATAAGCCATTCCTGGAAGGGCAAAGGTGCTTGCTAATCCTATTGTAGCCATTACGAAACTATATTGCCCAAATATTTCCTTAGATAACAAATTGGCAAATATCAAACTTAAAATGAATGCTTTGAGCATAGAAGAAATTTGTCCTATACTTAACCAAAATCCGCCTTTGATAAAGTATAGTAGGTCTAATTCAAATTTTGAAGAATAAGTAATTGTTAAATTGTATATCTTTTCTTTTATTTTTTTCATTATAATTTCCAGTAAATTGCTACTAACTCTTCTATTTTCTTTCTGTTAAATTTTCTCTTATTTATATCAAAGCCGATTACTTTAAAAAACTTGCTAAATTCTACAGCCAAAGGCAAACCAACATAACCCAAACCAACCACACAAATAATTTTATTTTCCATAATATTTTCGGTACCATTCCACAAATTTTTTCACACCTTCTTCTATCTCTGTTTTTGGTTCCCATCCAAGAATTTTCTTGGCTTTTGTTATATCTGCGTAGGTTTCAAGAACATCTCCAGGCTGCAAAGGCAAAAAATTTTTCT
>JAGGZP010000018.1 GCA_021161965.1 bacterium | reverse complement strand
AGATGATACCAATTAAAATTTAATTATAGACAAATAAACTATATTACCTTCAAGTCAGCGAAGTCCCGCACCGAGTTTACCCCGCACCCAGAAAGCCACGGGTGTAAACCCGGAGATGAATGAAAAATATCTCAAAGGGCAATGCCCAAAAGCCACAGCTGTTAAGCCGTGGTGCGGGGTTTACTCTGGTGCTGGGGCGAGCGTCAATGCCAATACGCATAAGACCTACGAATTATAAATTAAACTAATTACAAATAAAGGTTAAGTAAGTCGGCGACTTGTCCGCCGAAAAAGGGGCGATCTTGCCAAATTATACAGAACCTTGACAAAATAATAAATTATAGTTATTATGTATATAGTATAAAACAAAGGAGGTTTAATGAAAAAAATTTTTCTGATTTGCCCAGTAAGAAAAATAGATAAAGAAACGCTAAAAAAAATATCTGCTTATGTTAAAAAACTAGAGAAAAAAGGATTCGAAGTGCATTGGCCACTTCGTGATACTAAACAAGATGATCCTACTGGCGGTTTGCAAATTTGTTTAACTAATTCTCAGGCGCTTGTTGCTGCCGATGAAGTACACATCTGGTACGATCCCCACAGCCAGGGAAGCGTATTTGATCTTGGTGTATATTTTGGCGCTTTAGCTTGCGGCAAAAAGAAAAAATTTGTTTTAGCAAATGCTAATGATGTCAAGGCGACCAAAGGAAAAAGTTTCACAAATGTAATTTTGAGCTTGACCAAAAAATAAAAATCAAGGGCCGAATAAAAGGCCCTTTTTATTTTTCAATAACAATCATCACTTTCTGGCCTTTCAAAATCTCAATTGCTTTTTTGTCTTTTGATAAATTTTCTTTTTGACCTAATTTAAACGGCCAATCATGAATTGACTCAAAAAAATTACTATAAGAATATTTAAAATTTTTTCCTCGCCGCGTTCCGGGATCGTTAGTAACAATTCTTTTATTATTATAACCAGTAACAACCAACATATGATAAACTGGCCCAGGACGACGATAATAAGGATTTTTTAAAAGTCGGCCAGCCATTGGTGTAATCACCAAATTTCCTTTTGAAAGCTGTTCTTTAATATCTTTCAAACTAATATTGTAATCAGCCCAAATATTTTTTATTCCAAAATAATTTTTTGCTAACTTAATTATATTAGCAACATTTAAATCGTAATGTCCACCCCAATTTTTAATTTGCCAATTAACTGCTCCAATTATCTCTTGATCAGCTATTTGATAGGTTAATTTCTCATTATTCAACCAGGCTTTTGCCATCACTAAAGCTGCTTCTTCACAAGCTTCATTATGCAAATCATCCCACTTGGCAAAAGGTGCCTGAGGTACAAAAGGAACATCTAATTTAACTGATTTTTTAATAACTGGCTCTTTTATCACTGTTTTTTTCTCTGTTACTTGATTATTTTCTTTGTCTAAATTTGTTTGGCTTAGAGTATCATTTTCTTTTTTTACGGGTATTTTTCTCTGGTGGTGTGGGGTAAATAGCCAAAAATTAAAAATGCCAATCGCGGCAATAATTGAAATAAGTACTAAAATTTTTTTAATAATCTTCTTAATTTTATTAGTCGACTTTTTCTTCAACCAGTTCATAGACTTCTAAAATATCATTTACTCGAATAATTGGTTGGCCTTCAAATTTAATTCCGCATTCATTATCTTTTTTTGCGATTGTAACATCCTGCTTATTCATTTGTAACTGAGTTAAATCACCTTCGGCAATTGGTTTATCATCACGCCAAACTCTTATTTTAGAATTCACTTTTATTTCACCCTCAATTACTTTTCCGCCAATAATCATTTCTTTAGACATTTTCCGAAAAACTGCTAAAACTCTTACTTTTCCTAAAAATTTTTCGATAATCTTTTTTGAAATCAAATCTTTAACTTTCTTTTCAACATCTTCAAGTAATTTATAAATTACTTTATATAAATACACCTCTACTTTTAACTCATCAGCCAGCTTCAATATAGGCGAAGGCATTTTAACATGGAAACCAATTACAATCGAATGCGATGTACTTGCTAATCTTATATCAGATTCAGTAATATCTCCTAAAGCAGATTTGATAATTTTTACTTCTACATTAGAACGACTTAAATTTTTAAGAGAGGTACTAATTGCTTCAAGAGAGCCAAAAACATCTGCCTTTAATATTACATTTAAACTTTTAACATTTTCTTTTTCTCTGCTTTTCTTGATTTTAATTATTTTCGAGGAATATCTCTTTTGTAAATTTATCTTTTTCACCTTTCTTTTAAACTCTTTTAAATCTTTTTTCACTTCCAAAATATCACCAACGCTTGGCAACGCTTTAAGGCCAATTATCTGCACTGGCATGCCTGGTGAAGCTTCAGAAATATCTTTCCCCAAAAAATTCTTCAATACTTTAACTTTTCCGTAAACAGCATTTGGCATTTCACCAACAATAATATTATCTCGTAAAAACAACTTTCCGGTATGGATTAAAACTGTCGCTACTGGCCCTTGACCTTTATCAATATGGCTTTCAATGATGGTACCAACTGCTGGACAACTAAAATTAGCCAAAAGTTTTTCTCTCTCTAAATTAGCAACCAAAAGAATCATTTCTAAAAGGTTATTTATTCCTTCTTTTGTTTTTGCTGAGACAGGTACACAAATAACCTTGCCACCCCAGTCCTCAGGAACTAAATTAATATCAGCCAGCTCTTTCTTTATTTCTTCAACATTTGCTTCTGGTTTATCAATTTTATTAATTGCAACAATAAAAGGCAACTCCTCTTCTTGAATTACTTTTATCGATTCTAATGTTTGTGGTTGAATTTTATCATCGGCAGCGATAACTAAAATTGCGATATCAGCAACCTGGCCCCCTCGTGATCTCATTTCATTAAATGCCTCATGCCCTGGTGTATCAATGAAAGTAATTGTCTTTTTCCCATATTCTTTGCTTTCTATATCAACCTGATAAGCACCGATATGTTGAGTTATTGCTCCTGCTTCTTGTGAAGTAATATTTGTTTCTCTAATTGCATCCAAAAGAGAGGTTTTTCCGTGATCGACATGACCAAGAACAACAACAACTGGAGGTCGTGGACTCAATTTTCCTTTCTCTTGAAGTAATTTTTTTAATTTTTCCTTTACTCGATTGGCTTTCGCCAACTCCTCTAATTCTCCTTTAGCCTTTTTTGTTTTGAAACCTAAATTTTCAGCAATTATTGCTGCAATTTCGTAATCCAAATTATCGTTTATTGTTGCCATTACTCCGTTTTTCATTAATTCAGAAATTACTTTCGTTACTGGTAAATTAAGTTTCTCAGCAAGTTGATGAACACGAATTACCGCTGGTAAAAATATAATCTGCTCTTCTTTTTTTATTTCTTTTTTTTCTGCTGCTTTTCTTGATTCAATTTTTTTCTGAAGTGCTTCTATTCTTTTCATTTCCTTCCACTTCTCTATCACCTTCTCGGCTTGCTTATCAGGAATCTGAATCGCTCTTGGTCCAATGTCAAAACCGAGCTCAGGAAGTTTTGCTTTGAGCTCTTTTGTTGAAATCTTTAATCTTCTTGCTAATTCAGTTAAATTCATAAATAGAAAATAAATACAGTTGCAAATACATTTATATTTTTTCAATCTCAAATAACCTCACCTCTCTCTCTTTCTCTGGATTAATAAAATGGCTTCCCATTGCATCAAGATATTCTTTCTCTCGCGGGGAACCAGCTAATTTTGAGATGGTTAAGTTGATTGGCTTAAGATCATTTGTAGGAATATCATTGTAAGAAGTTCCTAAAACAATTCTTTTGATTTTT
>JAGGZP010000092.1 GCA_021161965.1 bacterium | reverse complement strand
GAATTGTCATTATTTTGAGATTTGCATTTTGAATTTTTTAGAATTTGTAATTTTGAATTTGGTGCTTTTCTTGAATTGCATTTTGTAATTCAAGAATTAGATATTTGTCATTAGACATTTCTCTAACTTCTCTATTTCCTTTATCTTTTCTCCAACCTGCTGGCTAAAATCATTCAACATTTTCTTTTTATAAACTCCCTCTTTTTGGAGAAAAATTAAATTAGTAGTCATCTGGACTAAGTTCCTGATTTCAAAATATTTTATTTTAAATTTTTCCGCTGGGCTAAGTGGTCTTTTCTTAAAATAAGACCTAAGAAAAAGTAAAGAAAATCGTGGCCAAATTTTATTAAACTTTCCCGGAATATAAAATTTAATCATTGACTATGATTGAACCAAAAATCGGGCAACATCATCTAGAGAATCGTAAATATAAGCCTCACTTAAATCAATCATCTTTAATTTATTTCTATTAGTTATTAAAAAATTACCCAAATGCGGATCACCATGACAAATAGTATATTGTTGTTCATTCCCAAACAAAATAGAATGTTTTTTTCTCAAGATATTAAGTTCATTAAGGACTTCTCTAACCCTTTTTACTCCCAGGGGATAGCTTTTTTTTAAGATAAACAACCAATGCCGATGATCATATATTTCCAAATAACGATTTTTTATCGGCAGAGTCTGTTTTATTTTTACTTGATGAATTTTTTTTAGATAAACAGCAATTTGGGGGATATATTTTAATACAAGATTAATCTTTCCTTGCTCTAATAAACTTTGTAAACTCTTCCCCTCAATATGTTTATATAAAACCAAATTATAATCTTTAAGATAATCTAATGGTTGACCAATAATCTTTTGAAAGCCATTCTCCCAAAGATATTTTAAAAACAGATATTGCCTTTGGGGGCTGTCATAAATGCATTTTTTCCTTTTTCTTGCCCGAGCATGGATAATAATTCTTTTCTGGTAATTACCAAAGTTAACTGATAAAACATACTTTAATTTAAGGTTCCTTGTCCCAAGAAAACCACATAGACTTTCTATAGCTATTTTACTCACTTCTTTAGCTCGAGGAAAATATTTTTTTAAACGTTGGTTAAAAAATTCCCTAACAAAAATAGGATCGGTTAAGCTTCTTATATTCTTTTGAGAAATTTCTTTAGACATTTTATTTGGGTACTAAGTAATACCTATTAGAGAATGTCATTCCGCTCACAATGATACTAGAGTTATCCTTGAATAAACCAAATCATTTTTCTTATCCATAAATCTAATTTACCTAAAATTTCGATAATAAACAATCTCAACCCATATTTTTTCTTTTTCCTGTTTTTGCTAAAACCAAAAATTTTAAATTTAAAACCCATTCCGGGTTCATAGGGAATTTCAGCAACTATCTTTTTGTCTTGTCGTTTAAAAACAACTGGTGCCCAACCAAGTGATTCAGGAAGAACAGCTAATTTTAAATATTGACCCTGATTAGAGTCATATTTTTTAACCAAACTGAATATCTTACTTAATAAGCTATCTTTATCTAAAATAATTTTTACCTTTTTCCCATTATAATGATAAAAATTTTGTCCTAATTGATGATATTCACCTGGTTGATCAAACTTCATTTCTCCAAAGCTATTCCATCCTTCAGAACCAAGTATAAATTTTATTCCCTGACCTGGCATTTCGCAAAGATAAAAGTTATCTCTCTCGTCCCAACTAAATCCCAGGGGACGCGGTGCCTCACCAAAAGATTTACCAATTAAATAATCATTAAAAGATTTTTTTAAAAATTCCCATAATTTCCCCGGCTGTTCTTTTTTGAATTTCTCAATATTAAAATCTTCAAAATGTTTCTTAGCAAACTCAGAAAATTCCTTAGGAGAGTACTCCCAAAAAGTTTTCAATGATGGTAATTTACGCGAAACCTGTAAATCATCGATTACGTGTAAAACATCATAAATATCTGTCCCTGCTTTTAATTTGTAAATTGCATCCCGCCATTTAATTGCCTTTTCAAACTCTTGATTAGCTATAGCTTTTTTCATCTCATCTTCAAACTCTAGAATAATTGAATTAAAAGTCGAACTATAAACTCTATATTTATAAGGTTTATTTTGTTGATCAGTCCGATACTTTTTACGATAGGCTTGCCTAATTTTACCCTGACGTTGCCAATCAAAGGCAAGGGTTAAAATATCTTGATAATATTTTTCTGTTTTTCGCTTTATTTCCTCTGAAACATCTTGAATCAAACCAACCACTTCTTTTAGTTGATAGGCTCCTTGTTCAATCATTTCTAAACTCCACCAAGGTTTTGCGCTAGCCCACCAAAACTGATCTGACTGAAGGGCTTTGTCTAGCAACTCTCTTACTTTTTTATAATAAGGCTTGTTTTTATCTAAATTATTTACTAAATCAATAACAAAATAAGTAAACTCCCATTGTAATTTATGAATTGGATTGTTTGGATCCTGCCACAACAAAAAGGGAGTTGATTTAACTCTTTTCTTTTCTTTTTCCAACCAAAAATCCTGCTCTTCAGCTGACCAAGTACACGCTTGCGGTTTAATAGATTTTTCAACAGAAAACTTTTTAACTAAATCAGAAACTAAAACATTCTTAAATGGCATTTCGTTATAAAATTCAAATAAAACCTTTTCTAGCCCTGGCCGATGATGACCAAATGTCTCACCATCCATAACGGTCAATAAATAACGATCTTTTTTTATTTCTATATTTCCTATCTCGGCTAATAAAGATTTACTACTTCTAACTACGGCAGATAAAATTAAAACACTAATTCTTTTGTCGCGAAATAACATTTTTAAAGTAGGAATATCTTGGACTGAATAAACTTGAGTAAAGGTAGGCTTTTGAGGAGATGCTAATTCTTCAGCAATAATCCATTCGTAGCCAATCTCTGCAACAATCTGGGCTAATTTATGACTATAAGCCATTTCTGGTGAAAAGAAACCTTTAGGTTGGTAGATTTCGCCAAAATACTTTTTATTGGTTTGGCTATTAAGTTCGATTTGCCGTTTAACTTCTTTATCGGGTAAAAGAGGCAAAAATGGATGATACATCGCGCTAGCTGTAAATTCTAGTTGGCCTCTTTCAGCTAATATTCTAATATCTTCAATCACATCGGTATATCCATTTTTTACTAATAACTCAACTAAACCGCCGTTAATATTTAAGGTGACTTTAGCTTTTTTATTCTTTTTAAACCCTGTTAACAACGGCCGATAACTTTCATTAACAATCCTCTCTAAAATATCAAGTTGTTGGTTATAGGGTTGATAGATGTGTAAAAAATTTGACCAGAGCATAATTGGGTGTGAGGTGTTAGGTGTTAGGTGTTGGGTAATAAGGAGTGTCATTCCCGCAAAAGCAGGAATCTAGGAGCATAACAGTAAGCAGAAATGTAATCTATAATAAATAAATCGTTGTATAAACTCCTCGCCGTTGGTTTTTCTCTTTTAATCAATTTTTCCCAACTCAATGTCTGCACTGACTAACCCTGGATTCCTGCTTTCGCAGGAATGACAGAGGAGAAAAAACTAACCCTGGATTCCTGCCCCCTTTGCAATGATAATAGCATTTTGGGCAGACCTGCGTAGGAATGACAGAAAGGAGCTGAGAATGACAGCAGATCTGCCATTTTCCAATAATTATTTTCTATTTTTAGGATACTTAATATACATTTTTTATATTTCATTTGTAGTTGCTAACCACATTGGTAACAAAACCAAACAGGTTTAATATAGAAAACATTTTGTTTCTTAAAATCTTAGCTGAGAAATCCATTTAAGTCCAATTGGGGGTTTGGGGGAAATACTGAGCCCAAAATAAGGCAAAGAAAACTT
>JAGGZP010000056.1 GCA_021161965.1 bacterium | reverse complement strand
GAACACAAATAAACATCTTGATGATATTGTTCTGGAGAACCACCATGGCTTGTGACAATCTTTTTAACACTAAAAGCATCGGGAGACAGAGCACAACCGGATATAGTAGAATCATAAACCCACCGGCCCTCTAAAGAACATCGGTAACAACCAGAAATAGAACCAGGAGTACATTGTTCTTCGCCACCTCCTCCAATTCCACCAAACTTATGTAAAATAAAAGAAACAATTGCGTAAGAAAGAACTATAATTGCTAAACCAATTACTCCTGCGGTTATTATCTTTTTTGCTTTAGCAATCTTATCTGGATTACCCCCGGAAGTCATCCAAACAAAGCCGGCATAAATAATAATAATTACGGCAATCAAACCTAAAAACCCCAAAACAATTCTCACGATCCGACCAACAACAACTGGTAAAGGTGTTGCTTTTAAACCAGTAATATTAGATAAATTTTCCATTCCGGCATTCATTTGCGGCTGAGCGTTTACAGAGTTAAAAATAAAAAATAAAACAGAAAAAACAAAAACTAAAAAGAGGAAAACTTTTATTTTTGAATTCGTTCTTAAAAACATAAAATCATTTATTTAATTCTTCCTTAACTATTTGACTTACTTTAGATCCATCAGCCCTACCCTTTAATTCTTTCATCACACTTTTCATTACTTTCCCAAAATCGGATTGTCCTAATGCGCCAGTTTCAAGAATTTTTTTTCTAACTACTTCTTTTATTTTATCATCAGAAAGTTGTTCTGGCAAGTATTCTTGTAAAACCGCTAATTCTTTCTCCTCTTTTTCGGCTAAATCTAAACGATTTCCTTTTTTAAAAGCAATAATCGATTCTCTACGTTTTTTTGCTTCTTGATTAATCACTTGCAATACTTCATTATCGTCGAGTGTCTTACCTTTCATTTTCAATAAAATTTCTCTGTTCTTTAAAGACGCTTTTAACAAACGTAAAATTGCGATTCTTAACTCATCCCTCTCACTCAATGCCTTCTTAAAATCACTTTCAATTCTTTCTTTTAAACTCATATTTATTTCATTAACTTATTTACGATAGGTTGGTTTTATTAAACCAATTTTAATTAAATAGTCTCTCTTTTGTTTATCCTGTAATTTTCTTAATTTTTCTTTCTGTTTCAATGCTCTACTTTTCTTTTTTTTTCGGAAACTTCTTTCTTTTATTTGTCTTAAATTACCGGATTGTAAAACTCGCCGGGTAAAGCGATTTATTAAACTTTCCGGCTTTTCGTTTGGTTTTCTTTTTACTTCTACCGCCATAATTATTACCTCTTTTAAGATTATATTTTTATAATAACAAATTACTATTTTTTGACAAGTATTTATCAAGAGCCAAATTAACTAATCTATCGGCTTCTCTGTTTTTCTCACGAGGGATATAAGAAAACTTAATTTTTTTAAACGATTGAGATAAATTCCAAATTTTAATAAAAAGTTGAGCTAATTTTTTATTTTTTATTTTGTATTTTCTGTTCACTTGTTGAACAACTAATTTGCTATCTGAAAAACACTCAACATCTTCCGCTTTTATTTTTTTCGCTTCTATTAAACCAGTAATTAAAGCCTGATACTCTGCTTGATTATTAGTTGCCCGGCCAATATATTTTGAAATTTTTTTTATTACATTCTTTTTACTATCATAAACAATTACTCCAATTGCCGCCGGCCCAGGGTTTCCTCTTGCCCCGCCGTCAGTGTATAAAATTAGTTTCATAGTGATAACACAATACCAATTAGAAATCTTATTATTTGTCTATTATCGCTAAACTTAAACGTCGGAATAAAAATATTAATTTTCAATTTTCAATTTACAATTTACAATTTTCAAACTATTGAAAATTGAGTCATTGAAAATTCATTGAAAATTGATCATTGATCATTGAAAATTATCTGCTGATGAGGCAGGCGTGAATCCGCATTTATTACCCACATCTATCTGCATCTTGATCCGTGTAAATCCGCGTTTATTCGTGTTTTCTCACATCAATTACTTTCATCTGTAACTCTTTTGTTCCATTCCACTCATTTACTCCAAGTTCAAATATTACATCAATTTTTTCTCCGACTCTTAAAAAATTTTTTTGCTCCTTATCTGCAAAAAAATAAATTAATTTTTTCCCTCCATCAACAAATATCTGTAAATGTTGATTATCTGAACCAACTATTTGTAAATTCTCTACTTTTAAATTTTTTATCAAAAAAAGTGGCATTTCATTACTTTGGCCAAATGGTTCAAATTTCTGTAAATTTTCTTCTAAATCCCAATTGATATCTTCTAAATTAACTTCTGCTTCAATAAAATACTTCTTTCTTAAATCAAAGCTTATAAGTTTTTTTTGGGCTATTTTTTTTAAATTAATCTTAAATTGGTCAAGACTATTTTTGTTCTTTAATGTAAATCCACAAGCGGCAGCATGTCCACCGTAACGCAAAAGATATTTTTTTGTTGCATCTAATAGCGATAATAAATTAAAATCTTTCACAGACCTTCCTGAACCAAGAACATCATTTTCTCTCAGGGAGATAATGAATGTTGGTCGATTATATATTGCCGCTATTTTTCCAGCAATTAATCCAGCAATTCCCACAGGCAAATCTTTAATTTCACGAATGATTAATAACTCTTTTGGTTCACTTCCGATTTCTTCTCTGACGCTTCTTACAATATTATCAACTAATTTTTGTCTTTGACTATTTATTTTATTCAATTGTTGAGAAATCTGTCGAGCTTGAGATGCGGTCTCTGTTAACAACAGCTTTAAAGCAGTATTTGCATGATCTATTCTGCCGGCAGAATTTATTCTTGGTCCAATTTGATAAGAAATATTCCAAGTATTAATTTCTCCTAATTTTAGTTTCGCTTCGTTAATTAATGCTCGCAAACCTAAATTTGTTGTCTTATTTAAAACTATTAGTCCATATTTTGTAAGAACTCTATTTTCATCCAAAAGTGGCATACTATCAGTAACAGTTCCCAAGGCGACTAAATCAAGAAGCCACTTCTCAAATGCTTCTTTATTTTCTAGAGAAGATTTTTTAATTAACGCTTGTGCAACTTTAAAAGCAACACCAACCCCGGCTAAATACTTAAATGGGTAACTACCTTCAATTTGAGGATTAATTATTGCATATGCTTGAGGAATTCTTTCTGGAACTACATGATGGTCAGTAATAATTACATCTATTTTTAGTTTTTTTGCATATTCAACTTCATCAAAATTAGAAATTCCACAATCGCAAGTAACTAACAATTTACAACCACTTTTACTAATTATATCTAAAGCATTTTTATTTAAACCATAACCTTCTTTCTCACGGTCGGGTAAATAGACATCAACAAATTCAGTGCCTAATTTTCTAAATGTTTTTAATAAAACAAAAGTCGATGTTACACCATCGACATCATAATCACCATAAATAGTAATTTTTTCCTTGTTTTTTATTGCCTGAAAAATTCTTTTAACTACCTTTTCCATATCTGGAAATAAAAATGGGTCGTAGATATCTTGTGAATAATCAGGCAATAAAAATTTATCAATTTTTTCCTGCGTATCTAATCCGCGATTATAAAGCAATTGCAAAATTATCGGATTTATTTCCGGAAATTTATTTTTGAAATCACTGGGCATTTTTGGAGCAACTTGCCAAACTTTATTTTGCATTTAACCAGTTATTTAAATTTTATAATTTAATTTTACCACTTATTAAAAATTTGTAAATAAAAAGGAGGCAGAGTTGTACACCTCTTGCCTCCCGGCGGAGTGTCTAGTTTCCGGTCGGTTCTGGGATTTTGAAACCAAACACAAATTTTTAAGAACTAACCCCCCTGTTTATCTTATAACGAGATTACTTATGGGGTTTAGGTCAATATTATGTTATCTCTAATTTTTCCCAAGCCTCACTTCTAACATAAATAAACAACAAATCTATCTTGTTAAGATTCTATAGCCGTTTTTTATAACGGCAACTGTATCTTCAAAATGCGCGGATAAACTTCCATCAGCAGTCACAATTGTCCAGCCATCATCTAAAACTTCTACATTTGATTTACCCTCATTAACCATTGGTTCAATTGCAAAAACCATTCCTTGCTTTAATATCGGTCCTGTTTTTGGTTTGCCGAAATTAAAAATCGGCGGATCTTCATGAAGTTTTTTCCCGATTCCGTGCCCAGTCAAATCACGAACAACGGAAAAGCCATTTTTTTCAACGTATCCTTGAATAGTTGAAGAAATATCTCCCAAATAAATACCCGGCTTTATTATTTTAATTGCTAAATCAAGCGATTTTCTTGTAACTTTTATTAATTTTTTTGCTCTCTGACTAATTTTTCCAACACCATAAGTACGTGACATATCAGAATAATAACCCTTATATTTAAGACCTAAATCTAAATCGACAATGTCACCATTTTTAATGATTCTTTTTGCCGATGGTATTCCGTGAACTACTTCATCATTGATTGAAATGCAAAGAGTTGCCGGATAACCACTATAGCCCTTAAAAGCCGGCTTACATCCGGCCTCAATAATTAGATTTTCTGCTAATCTATCTAATTCTAATGTAGAAATGCCCGGCTTTAATTTCCGGGCAATTTTTTTTAATATGCTTGACAAAATTTTACCAGCCTGAGCCATTATTTCAATTTCACTTTGACTTTTTATTACAATCATTCTTTTCTATTTTATTAACTATTTCCTTAAAAACATCTTTTATTGATTTTTGGGCATTAATTTTAATAAGTTTTCCTTGTTTTTTATAATATCTAACAACCGGCAATGTTTCTTTCCGATAGAGTTTTAATCTTTCTTTAATCGCTTTTGGCCTATCATCTGGCCTTTTAATTATTTTCCCCCCGCAAATAGGACATTTTTTTGTTTTTGCATTTATATTAATACCAACAGTAAAAATCTTTCCACATCCCGAACAGATTCTTCTTTTCGAAAGGCGTCTGGCTGTTTCCTTCTCAGAAATCGGTAGATAAAAAATATGCGTTAATTTACGATTACATTCTTTTAAAATTCTCTCGAGCGGCTTAATTTCTCCAAGACGCCTTGGTGTACCATCAAAAATAATACCTCTACTGCGCGGAATTTTCTTAATTTCTCTTTCGATAACCTCGAGTAATAATTTTAAAGGAACCATTTTTCCTTGCTTATTAATTAAATCATCTACTTTTTTCCCTAAAGGTGTTTTTGAACGCGCAATTTTCCTTAAAATTCTTCCAACCTCAAGATGGACTAAATTATATTTTTCAGATAAAAGTTGTGCTTCTGTTCCTTTACCCGAACCTTGTGGCCCAAGAAGAACTATATTTAAAGTTTTTTTTCTCATAACTTTCAAAGATTACATCCCTCCATATTCGTGCATTGTTATTTGCGCTTGAATACGTTGGATTGTATCCAAGACAACAGAAACAACGATTAACAAACTTGCTCCACCAACGGCTAAATGAGCGCCTTTTGTAAATGTCCGAGTAATAAGTGGTAAAATCGCGATTATCCCTAAAGAAAGTGCACCGGTAAGAGTGATTCTATTGCTAATTTTTGCTAGATAATTTGCTGTTTCTTTACCTGGTCGAATACCAGGAATAAATCCTCCCTGCTTTTGTAACTGTTCAGAAATTTGATCGGGATGAAAAATAATACTGGTATAAAAATAGGTGAAAGCGACAACCAGAATAAAATAGACAATTCCATAAACCAGTTGATTTTGAAAGACATTAATTAATTGTTGACCAAATGTAGCCAGCCAAGCAATTTTTGT
>JAGGZP010000059.1 GCA_021161965.1 bacterium | reverse complement strand
AGATTGTCTTAAAAATTGTTTTAAGTTGTTTTAAATTGTTTTAAATTGTTTTAAAATATTTTAAAATATCTTAAGATATCTTGGTCAAATTTCCCGCGATCGCGAGAAATTTGACTTCGGTCAAAAATCTCGCGATCGCGAGATTTTTGACTATCGTTCCATTTTTAAAATAAGACAAGTTAGCAAAACTCGTAAAGAAGTTCAGCTCCTTATTTTAGGAAGTCCGATCTCTTAAAAATTTAGAAAGTTTTTTAAATCAAAATTTTTATTTTTGTTTGAAAATCGAGTCATTGAAAATTCATTGCCTGCCTACCGGCAGGCAATTTTCAATGATCAGTGATCAATTTTCAATGAATTTTCAATTTTCAATAAACTTTCAATTTTTAAATTCTTTTTGAATTTTTCGCTTTCACCCCTCACTTGGTATGATATATAGTGCCACGTAAAAATAGACAATTTTTAAAAGTCTATGCCAAAAACCAAGCGAGGGGTTTCATTTTGCCTGCCTGCCGGCAGGCAGGCATTTTGCATTTTGATTTTTGATTTATTCTTCATCCGCGTGAATCCGCGTTTAGTATAGTTGCTATTTTATTTATTTGTTGTATAATTATTCATATGAGAGTTGCAATAATTCACGATTTTCTCAACCAATACGGAGGTGCAGAGAAGGTTTTAGAAGCGTTTCACGAAATTTGGCCAAATGCACCGGTGTACACCTTATTTTATGATAAGGATTTAATGCCAAAAAGTTTTTCTAATTGGGATATTCGTGTTTCGCCAATTCAAAATTTACCATTTGGTAAGAAAAAATATCGCTGGTATTTACCTTTAATGCCGGCAGCAATCGAGAGATTTAATTTAAAAAATTACGATTTAATTATTTCCAGTTGTTCAGCTTATAGTAAAGGTGTAATTGTTCAGCCAAGAACCATCCACATTTGTTATTGCCATACACCGACTCGCTATCTTTGGCAAGATACATTTGAATATATTGAAAATCTACAGGGTGGTGAAAAAGTTGTTCGCAAAATTTTATCTCCACTTTTGACTTATTTAAGAATTTGGGATTATAATGCCGCTCAAAGGCCTGATTATTTTTTGACTAATTCAAAAAATGTTGCTAGAAAAATAAAAAAATATTATCATCGTGATTCAGAAGTTATTTATCCTCCGGTTGAAACAGAAAAGTTTTATATTTCAAAAGATATCGAAGATTATTTTTTAATTATATCTCGATTACGTCCTTACAAAAAAATAGATTTAGCAATTAAGGCATTTAATAAACTTAAATTGCCGTTGAAAATTATTGGTAGTGGACAGAGCAGGGGTTTAAAAAAAATCGCTAAAAAAAATATTGAATTTCTTGGCTTTGTTTCAGAAAAGAAAAAGGCCGAGTATCTTTCTCATTGTCAGGCATTAATCTATCCGCAAGACGAAGATTTTGGAATTACTGCTGTTGAGGCAATGGCTTCTGGTCGCCCAGTAATTGCTTATAAAGCGGGTGGAGCGTTGGAAACAGTAATTGAAGGAGAAACAGGTATATTTTTTGAAAATCAAACTTGGCAATCATTGGTTAGCACAATTTTAAAATTCAAATCAGAAGATTTTGATTCGAATAAAATAAAAAATTATGCCGAAAAATTTTCTAAAGAAAGATTTAAGAGAGAAATTTTTGAATTTGTCAGAAAGAAATATGAAAAATAAAATAACTCAAGAAAAGGTTTTAAATAGACTTTGCCAAAAATTCGAAAATAAAGATTTTAGATTTCTAAAAGATTTAGAAGAAGAATTTCCTAAGGCAGAAATTTATTTGGTTGGTGGTGCGGTAAGGGATTTACTTTTGGGTCGTAAATGTAAAGATTATGATTTCATTATTCGCGAGGTCGAAGCAAATGATTTACAAAGATTTTTAGAGAAAAGAGGAAAAGTCAATTTGGTTGGTAAAACATTTGGAGTTTTTAAATTTGTTCCTTTTGGTGGGGATATCCATAATCCTTTCGATATTGCTTTACCACGAACAGAACATTCTTTGGGGACAGGTGGTTATCGCGATTTTGATGTTCAATCAAGTCCGACTTTATCCATCAAAGAAGATCTCTCACGTCGTGATTTTACAATTAACGCAATGGCTTTTGATATTAAAAATAATAAATTAATTGATCCTTTTAATGGATTAAAAGATTTAAAGGAGAAAAAAATTCGCGCTGTTAGAAATCCTGAAGAAAGATTTAAAGAAGATTACTCGAGAATGCTCCGAGCAATTAGACTTGCCTGTCAATTGAATCTCGAAATAGAGAAGAATACATGGAAAGCAATAAAGCAGAATATTACACATTTAAACGATGTTATTCGTCGAGTAGAAATGGTTTCCGAAGGACCAGTTGCTGAACAAAAAATTTCTGAAACAAGAGCTGTTCCCTATGAAGTAATTGCTAAAGAATTTTTAAAATCGTTTTATTATAATCCAGTTAAAGCATTTGATTTATATGATAAAAGTGGAGCATTTAAAGAAATAATGCCTGAAATTTTAAAGATGAAAAATTGCCCTCAGCCAGAAAACTGGCATTCAGAAGGCGATGTTTGGGTCCACACAAGATTAGCCCTAGAAAAATTAAGTTCGCCAGAATTTAAAAAACAATTCGGCGATAAAAAACCTTCTCTGCAATTAATTTTGGCTGTTTTATTCCATGATTTGGGCAAGCCGTACACAATTAAGAGACCGGAAAAAGATGGAGTTGATAGAATTAGATTTAATGAGCATGATGTTATTGGAGCGAAAATTGCTAAAGAAATTTGTCGAAGATTAAAATTATCTAGCCCAGAAAATTACGGTATAGATCCAGACAAAATTGCTTGGTTAATTCAACATCATATGCTTTTAGTTCAAGGAGATGTCTCAAAAATGCGACCGAGCACGATCGAGAAATATTTTTTCAATAAAAATAATCCTGGTGAAGATTTATTAAAACTTTCTTTTGTTGATATTTCCGCAACTATCCCGAAAGAAAAGAAAGATAAATTTAAAGAATTTAAAGAAATGCTTAAAAGAATTAAAGAATTTAAAAAACTATCAAAAAGTAAAAAAGAATTGCCGGAGCCGATTTTGAGCGGCTATGAAATAATGAAAGAATTTAATTTAGGACCAGGACCTCTAATTGGTAAATTGAAGACATCTTTAAGAGAAAAACAATTATCTGGTGAAATAAAAAACAAAGAAGAGGCAATAAATTTTTTAAAAGAATTGTTAAAAAATAGAGGATAGATATTTATTTAAAAATAAAAACAAAAAGCTATTTTGTTGAATAGCTTTTTTGTTTTTGAACATATTATTGGCGGTGGGAGTGGGATTCGCCCTATACCACGTGGGGTATAGGGCGCCATGAATCCTACGTGGTTCATGGCGAACCCACGAGTTTTTATTGAAATAGTACGTTGCAATTTAGTAAACCCCGCACCACGGCTTAACAGCCGTGGCTTTTGGCATTAACCTGTAGGACATTTTTCATTCGTCTAAGAGTTTACACTCGCGGCTTTCTGGTGGTGCGGGGTAAACATACATTGGCGGTGGGAGTGGGATTCGAACCCACGGTACCATTTCTGGTACGCTTGTTCTCCAGACAAGCCCTTTCGTCCACTCAGGCATCCCACCTTAGCGAATTGTTGAGGCCATATTGTACATTGGTAAAAGTACTGAAGCAAAGACCAAAGCAACAACGCCACCTAATAAAATTATTACTATTGGTTCAATCAAAACTGTTAATTTTCCTAATGTATCTTCGACTATCCGAGCATAAAAATTAGCCATTTTATCTAGGACTTCATCAAGCTTACCTGTCTTTTCGCCAATAGCGATAATATTTGTTAGCATTTTTGGAATTAGTTTTGATTCGGCGAAGACACTGGAGATTGTTTTTCCTTCTTCAACAGCCTTAATTGTTTTAGCGATTAGTTTTTTGTAAACAACGTTACCGACAACATTGGAGGAAATTTCTAGTGCTGAAACCAGAGGAACGCCAGCAACAATTAATGTTGACAAAGAACGACAAAAACGGACTAAGTATATATTTTTAAAAAGATTATTAAAAACTGGCAATTTTAATTTTACAATATCCCAGATAAATGTTCCTATTTTTGTTTTAAGTCCGTAGCGAATTAAAAAATATAAACCGATTAAAACAAGAATTATTAATATCCACCAGTTAACCATAAAATTACTTATTGCCATGACTATACGAGTTGTTAGGGGTAGTTCTGCACCATATTCTTTTAAAACAGCGGCTAGTTTGGGAAAAACAAAAGTCATTAATAAAGTGATAACACCACCAGCAGCGACTAAAACAAAAGTTGGATAAACCATTGCCCCTTTAATTTTTGAGATTAAGTCATAGTTTTTTTCTTCTTCATCAGCCAAGTATTTAAAGACCTCGTCAATTCGACCGGTTGTTTCACCAGATCTAATCATATTCAAACAGAAATTACTAAAAATTCGATGTTTTGCCATCGCTGCTGATAGACTCGTACCGCCGCGAACGTCATCGACAATTTCAGAAATAATCGATTTTAATTTTGGATTACTTGTTTGTTCGATCATTGTCTCTAGTGCTTCAACTATTGATACCCCAGAAGATATCATTACCGACATTTGTCGATAAAATAGAACTAAATCCTTTTCCTTAACACCAAGACTAAAACTAATTTGTTTTTTTAAAGATATTTGTTTTTTTCTTTCAACCAAAGAAAGCAGGATTAATCCCTGCTCTGTTAAACTATCAATAGCCATTTCCTCATTTGGTGCATCAATTGATCCCTTAACAGTTTTTCCATATTCTGTTTTAGCTTTATAATCAAAAAGCATACCAATTTTATTAAAATTATTAAATATGATGCTGATCTACAAACCTTACCTGGCTGCCAATAGGCAGATGCTAATCTGCGAATCGCGAATAATATTGAATCTAAATCCTATAAGACCTATAGGACTTATAAGTCTAATAAGTCTTATATTGTATTTAGCTCCTATTCTCTCGCCACTCTTAGCACTTCTTCAATTGTTGTTTCACCATTTAATGCTTTTATATAGCCATTTTTTATCATTTCAATCATTCCTTGTCGTTTAAATTCTTTTTTAACATCATCAATTTTACAGCCGGAAACGATAATTTTTTTCATTTGTTCAGTTATTTCGAGCGTTTCAAAAATAGCCGTTCTTCCTTTATAACCTTCATAATTGCAATGACTACATCCCTTACCATGATAAAATTTCAATCGACCCGTTTTTTTATCGCGATATTTTTCTAAATCGAAATTTGGGATATCTTTTAAATTTTCCTCAATCTCTTTTTCCAAAGGCTCATTGATTTCTGTTTCTTCTTTGCAGTGGGGACAAATTTTTCTAACCAATCTTTGGGCAATAACTAAATTTAATGTTGAAGCGATTAGAAATGGTTCAATTTTCATATCTATTAAACGAGGGATTGCCCCGAAAGCATCATTAGTGTGAAGTGTTGAGAGAACAATATGACCGGTTAAAGCAGCGTGAACAGCAAGTTCAGCTGTTTCATTATCTCTAATTTCACCAACCATAATTACATTTGGATCTTGACGAACAATAGATCTAATACCCGAAGCAAAGGTATAGCCGATTTCTGGTTTTACTTGTGACTGATTAACTCCATCAATAGAATATTCAATTGGGTCCTCTAAGGTGACGATATTTACACCTTCTTTATTAAGAATTTTTAAAGCAGCGTAGAGTGTGGTAGTTTTACCACAACCAGTTGGACCGGTAGCGAGAATCATTCCATGCGGCCGAGAAAGATTTTTCTTTATAGAATCCAAACCCTTTCCTGAGAAGCCCAAACTTTCCAAATCAAATATTCGCTTTGTTGGGTCAAGTATTCTTAGAACAACTTTTTCTTTTCCAAGAAGTGGAAAGGTTGCTACACGCATATCTATTTTTCTTCCAGAAATCATCATTTTAATCCGACCGTCTTGTGGAATTCTTGTCTCGTCAAGTTTTAAATTAGCCATCACTTTAATCCGACTAATAATTGCTGGATGAAGATATCCTGGTAATACTGCCCGTGTTCGCAAAATCCCGTCGATTCTATAACGGACTCTTGTTTTGTCTCCGAATGGTTCAATATGAACATCTGAGGCACTGTTGTCAACAGCATATTTTAAAATTGAAGAGACTAACTTTGTAATTGGTGCTACTTTAGATACTTTTTCTAATTTTTCTGTTTCTTCCCATACTCGACCGGGACGGATTAAAGGTGCAAATTTTTTTTCTGCTACTCCTAATGCTTCTTCAACTTCAGCAGCTAAACCACTGTATTGTGCTAATACATTTTTGATTGCCGAAGGAGTACTGACAAAATATTTAACCCCTAAATTATTTGAATGAGCAATAAATTCAACCGCTTCTTGTGCTTTAAAATTACTCGGATCAGTTAATGCCACTTTTAAATCATTTCCCTCTTTACCGAAAGCAACCATTTGATATGTTTCGGATATTTCTTTCGGCAAAATTTTTAATAAAGTTCTATCAACCGTTATTCCATATAAATCTGTGTAAGGTATAGAAAAAATTTCACTTTTTGCCTTAGCAATCTCTTCCTCGGAAACGAAATTTTTTCGCTCAAGAAGTGTATCAATTCCAATTCCGAGCTTTTTTGCTTCTTTTTCGAGTTCGGCATATCTTTCATTTGAAATCTTACCCTTTTCTAGAAGATATTTTGTAATTTTGTTTTGTGCTCTAATCATATAATTAAAAAGGTATAAATGGATTTGGTCGACCAATAGGACCAATTTCCGGGGGTAATTTAATTTTGGTTTTTCCTTGTTTTTGTTCAGAGGGTAATGATGTAATAGGTTGAGATGGTTTTACATATTGTATTTGTTCAATTTTTGGATTTTCTAGCGCATGTTTTATCATTTTTAATGATGGTACTGGTTTAGACAGATAAGATGGTTTAGTTGGTCCTAATGTTTTTGAGATATGCTTTGGTATTTTTGGTAAACTAATCGAACGACTAATAACAAAAACTGTTAATAAAACCAAAATGACTAGAAGAAATATTAGTAAGTTTTGTTTTTTTGTTGAAATTCTTTTTTCTACTAACATACCAATTTTATTAAAATTTATCGAGCCCGTAGGGCGAAGAAAATTTTTTATAAAATTGCGTATCCCGCACCAAATTTGCCACGGAAAATGTTTCTAATTAATTATTTATCACTAATAATTTTAACGTTGCAGCACTGTGCCCGAATAGGCTTGTCGCTTTAGCGGTAATGTGCTGCCTCCCTGTTATTTTGCAAATTTGGGTGCTGGGATAACCGCTATTTTATTAAAAAATTTAAAGCAAGAGCGAAAAGAGAATGTCCAATTTCTAGTTGACCTAATTGACCTAATCAAACCCCAAATCCCAATGACCAATTTTCAATTTCCAATAAATTTTCAATGATCAATGACTCAATTTTCAATTGAATCTCAAATTCTGATATCTAAACTAATTTTTGTTTAAAATAAACCAAGCAACCAAGCAACTAAGCAACTAAGTAACTAACTTTTTGATTTATTTATTTTGCATATGTTCCCGAATCAGCTCTTTATATGCTCTTTTAAATTCTTGTTCATAACCACCTAAATTTATTAAACTTTCCAAAAAATTATTAATTTCTTCTACAGTTTTTAATTCCGGCTCTAAATCAATGCCATTTTTTCGGTAGTGATCTAATGTTTCCAATGCAAAAGCCCAAGCACCTCTTTCATCCTCTAACTCTAACTTAAGAAAGTTAATGTATAAATCTAATGGCACAGGACGTTTAATAGTTTTACCCTCGGGAAGGTAAAGGATTTCTCCTTTTTTTGCTTCAGTTAAATTCTTTTCCTCCGCAAGAGCATAAGCTTGCTCTAATTTTTCTAATGCTTTTTCATATTTTCTTTGAAATTTTTTATCTTTATTTTTATAACAATGACCAATCTCGTGTAGTAATGCCAGAACATTCCCTGGGATTGAGAGATCGCCATAAATAATTACTCTTCCAAATTCCTTATAGAGTTCTTTTTCGTCCACAGTAAAATCAGGCTTTTTAACTAATGCAAAATTATTAAAAATATAATCCTCTTTGTCCGGCCATCCATTGTATTTAGCCCGCATAAAGTATATTTTTGATTTGAGTTTTTTTATAACTTCTGATAAGTTAAACCTTTTACCCGATTGAGTTTCGATAACTAACTCTTTAGTAATATATCCTCTGTTGATTTCTTTACCATTAATAACCATAAATGGCTCCATTCCGCGAAAATTATGCCAAATTATCTTTTCTATAAGCCGCCCAGCTGGAATCTTTTCGATAAACTCGACCTCTTTATGATTTTCTCGGACTTTTTTAAACTTATTTTCTAAACTCTTGTTTATTTGTTCAAATGCGTTCTCTTTCATATTAATTATAATTTTAGCAGAAGTAACAAGCTTGTCAACATATTTTGTTTTGCTATGATTTAATTTATATGTAAAATATTATTAGTTATTTTTGTCTTAATCAAGAATAAAATTTAATTATGAATTGGTTTATTATTACAATTATCGCTTATCTTTTAAACGCAATTGTTTTTATCATTGACAAACATTTAATTACCGCAAAGATAAAAAACGCGACTGTTTACGCTTTTTATGTTGGTTTCTTAGGAATCTTCTCTTTACTCCTGATTCCTTTCGGCGGCCTGGTATTTCCTAGTTTTTTTCAGCTTCTAATCAGTCTTTTGGCTGGGGCGATATTTATTTTGGCACTAATTGTATTTTATAATTGTTTAAAAAGAGAGGAGGCATCAAGAGTCGTTCCCATTGTTGGTGGTTTTGTTCCGATTTTTACTGCTTTATTAAGCTTTTTATTCTTACATGAGAGATGGGAAACAAAATTTTTGTTGGCAATTATATTACTGATTTTAGGTGGAATTCTTATTTCTCTGCGCAAGCCAAGAATTTATCGCCGGACATTTAAAAAATTTTGCCACTATCTGCTCGCAGCCTTTTCTTTCGCTGTATTCTACGTCCTTACTAAATTTGTTTATTTACATCAACCGTTTATTAGTGGTTTTATTTGGGAAAGGATCGGTGGTTTTTTAACAGTTTTGATTTTTTTATTCTTCCCAAGAATTAGAAATACAATTTTTACAATCAGCAAATCAATAAAGAAAAATACAAGTTTTTTGTTTTTAAGCAATCAAGTATTAAGTGCTTTAAATTTTATTTTAATTAATTTTGCTATTTCTTTAGCAAGTGTAACAATAGTTAATGCCCTTCAGGGGATCCAATTTATTTTTGTTTTGATAATTGCTGTATTAATTGGCAAAAAACATCCAGAGATTGTTTTTGAAGAAGTTGGCTCAAAAATATTTATTCAAAAAATCATTGCCATTTTAATGATTAGTTTTGGTGTAGCGCTTTTATTTATTTAAAAATATGTTAAGAAAAAATAAATTAATAATTATTTCTGTTTTATTTTTAATTTTTGTTATCAGTGTTTTTTTAACAAGATTTTACGAAAATAGACTAATTAAAAAAAACATTATCTGGGGAATAACTTTTTCTCCAAAAAGAGCTGAAACATTTGGCTTAAATTGGAAAAGAGTATATCAAAAAATTCTTAGTGATTTAAGAGTAAAAAAGTTGCGTCTTTCAGCCTATTGGCCAGAAATTGAGAAAAAAAAGGGGGTTTATGATTTTTCTGATTTAGATTGGCAAATAGAAAAAGCAGAAAATAATAATGCTTCAATTATTCTCGCTATCGGAATGAAACTCCCTGGCTGGCCAGAATGTCATTTACCTAAATGGGCAAAAGAAATTCCGAAAAAGAAACAAGAAGAAGAATTATTAAAATTAATTACTAAAATTGTCAATCGCTACAAAGATAACTCATCGATAAAATATTGGCAGGTTGAAAATGAACCTTTTTTGAGTCATTTCGGTCTTTGCCCAAATTTAGATAGAAAATTTTTTGAAAAAGAACTACTGCTTGTTAAAAAATTAGATAAAAGAAAAATAATCGTTACTGAAAGTGGCGAATTATCAAGTTGGCTAGGCGGAGCGCATTACGGAGACATCTTGGGAATAACTATGTATCGCGTCGTTTGGAATAAATATTTTAAATATTTTCGCTATCCCTGGTCACCAATAATTTACCATTTAAAAGCAAATTTAATAAAAAAATTAACCGGCATAAAAAAAATAATTGTTGTTGAACTACAAGCAGAACCTTGGTCGCCAAATTTACTTTCTAATACATCTTTAGAAAAACAATTAAAAATTATGAATTTAAAAAAATTTCAGAATACAATTAAATACGCTCAAAGAACCGGCTTCAATGAATTTTATCTTTGGGGAGTTGAATGGTGGTATTGGCTAAAAAACAATGACCATCCAGAAATTTGGAATGAGGCAAAAAAACTTTTTGCTCAATAATTTAAAATATTATGATTGATACACACGCACACTTAAATTTAGAAAATTTTAAAAATGACTATCGAGAAGTTGCTCAGCGCAGTTTTAGTTTTGGTGTCAGGAAAATTATTAATGTCGGAGTAAATTTTCAAACAAGTAAAAGAGCGATAGAGATTGCCAAAGAAATAGAAAATTGTTATGCAGCAGTTGGTTTACATCCTGAAGAATCTCTAAAAGAAAAATTTTTACCGAATAAATATAATCAATTATTAAAAGAATCAAAAAAGATTGTTGCTGTTGGCGAGATTGGTCTTGATTATTATCGCCTTATTGAACCAGAAAAAAAAGCAATTGAAAGAGAAAATTTTATCAATCAATTAAATTTTGCCCAAAAAAATAATCTTCCAATAATAATTCATTCACGAGGAAGTAAAACAAACCCAAAAGATAGTTATTTAGAAATAATCGAAATAATAAAAAATAATTACCGAAGTCGGAAAAGAGGAGTTATTCATTGTTTTACTTCTGACTGGGAAATTGCCCAAAAATTTTTAAATCTTAATTTTTATATTGGTTTTACCGGAATTATAACCTTTAAAAATGTTAATAGGGAACTAATCGAAGTTGTTAAAAAAATTCCTTTAGATAAACTTTTGATTGAAACAGATTGTCCATTTCTTGCCCCTGAGACATTTCGCGGAAAAAGATGCGAACCCTGGCATGTTAAATTTACTTTAAAAAAAATTGCTGAAATTAAAAATTTATCTTTTGATAAAGCCGAAAAAATAACCAGCGAGAATACAAAAGAACTTTTTAAATTAAAATAGCCCTTTAAGGGCTATTTTTGTAACCAGATTATCCCTTGCCATTTTCCCCGCTTTTCAACTTCATAAGATCCAATTACTAAATTTGAATCTTTTTTAATTTTTTGGCAAACTTTTTTAAAGAGATTTTTGTTTTGAAAAACGATTTTTAGATATTTATTCTTTTCATCATAAAAAATCTTAACCATCAAACCTCCTTTTTTGAATATCTAAATTATAAAATTAAATTAAAAAAAGTCAAGGATATGTTCGGTTAACATCAAGTGGTAACACTTTAATTTTTAGGAAGCCCGACTTCTTAAAATTGCTGACACCTACTTTAGGAAGGGGTCGGACCCCTCTAGGAACCCTGGTTTATTTCCTGTCGCGACAGGAAATAAATAAGACAATGGTTAAGAATCTCGTGATCGCGAGATTTTTGACTAAAATATTTTAGAACAAATTTTAGGATAATTTATAGTTCCTTATTCGCGCGAATAGGGAACAAAAGATATTTTACTAATATAAATAACATTTTATATAGATTACTATAACAATATAACAACATTCTGATGTTCTTAAGAACATCAGAATGGCTACAACAATCTACAACAATCTTCTATAAAATTCTGTAGATTATATATAATAGTAACATTAAATATTTTACTAAAATAAATGTATTTAAGTAATGTATTAAAGTACGCCCGCACCACGGCTTAACAGCCGTAGCTTTTTACATCAACTTTCGGAATATTTTTTTATTTGTCTAGGGGTTTACACCCACGGTCTCTGGTGGTGCAGAACTATCGAAGTCGGACCTCGATAGTAACAAATTAGATATTTTTATAAATTGGATTTGCTTTTATCTCGTAGTATTTTCTAAAAATCCTTCTTGCCCCAATTGCTGACCATAATTGAACTTTACTCATCTGTGCACCTGGTTGAGCAGAATAAAATTTTGGTACACCATGATCGTCGTAATGAACTTCCGGAATCGCCTGCAAAATATAAAATGTCCGCATCATATCTTCAGAAATTGTTAAAATTGTATTTTTAATAAGCTTTTGAATATCTTTCGGCCATTCTTCAGTTGCTGCTATTTTTAAGTGCTTACTTAAACCTAAAATTGTAAAAGCAACTTGTTTTGTCCAAATAACTAAGCCGTGGTATTCAGCCGGAGTATAACCAAAATTATTATTTTTAGCAACAATTAATGGTCCTGATTTTGTGTAAAAATAATTTTCATCAAGCAGTCTTTGACAAAAACTTTTTATTTCTTCTTGGTTGCCACGATCATAAGCATATAAATATGCCTCGTCTAAATGATTAACTTGAAATTGTTTAAATTGATATCTATTTTTATTTTTTTTAATATCGTAAATTGCTAAAGAATAAGCAACTCGACCATCTTTATTTCTAAACAAATATTGCAATCTTTTCTTCTCCCATTTCTTAATCAACTTTGATAAATCGGGTACTTCTAAATTTAATTTTTTTTGGAATTTTGAAATTGTTTTCAAAGCAATGGGATAAAAAACAACATTAACATCAAAAGGGGCAACTGGCGGGGTAATCTTTTTGTAAGCCCAATCACTGTCTCGCCAATTACCAGTATCATAATACTCCTTTTTGTTTTTTTTCTTGAAAGTAATAAATTCATTTTCCCGAGATTTTTTGATAATGAATTTAGCAACACGCCTTATTTTTTCCCTAATGTCTTTATCAACCAAAAAATCCTCAGGTAAATTATCTAAACCAATAATGTAGTGCGGTTCAATATCAATCATATGCCGATCAAGAATATCTTCTCCAGCTAACTCGTGTTCAAATTTATATTCGCCAACAACATCTTCATGCCACCCTTCGCCTTTTTCGTTGACATTTTTAAGAGATACTTTATACATATATTCTCTCACGTCTTGTCTTAAATCATGTAAACCCAAATCAGCTGATTCCATCCAGTCACGTGGAAATATTGTTCCATAATTGTCGCCAGAAGTTTTCCCCCAAGATATCAAATGTTCTACCTCAATTGAAGTTCTTTCTAAGAAGTATTCGACTGTATCTTTAAATTTTCCAAAAACACTAAAATCAAACTCTTCTGCCTCATGAATAAAAAAATGTTTAAATTTTTTTTTGTGAATTTCGTTTGTTTCGGCAGTAATGTTAAAAGAAATTTTTCTCTTTTTAGTTTTCAAATTAAAACCAAGATAGGGCTTGGTAATTCTTTTAATTTTGACTTCTTTTGGAAAAGAAAATTTTGTTGAATAAAAAAAATCTTCGCCATAACGTCGAAGAAATTTTATTTCTGTCGTTTTTTTTAATTTTTTAACTTTGATTTCATGAGGAATTGAACGTCCTAAATTTAACCTCCTTGCCTCAAGAAATGTAACATCTCCAGCAATATTCCTTATTGTTCGAATATCATCCATTGCTGGATAGTATAAATTGATACTTTGCGACAAAAATTTTCCCCTAACGATAACACTTTTGTCATTCTTTGATTTTATAGAATCTATTTTTATTTTGTGTCGTGGAATATCAATTAACCCACAATATAAATGATTGTTTGGACCAATTATCCTAAACTGTCCAAATTTATCAAAATCAATATAGTAACCATTTTCAATCCATAAATCTTTTTCTAATTTCATTTCCTTCCCTTAGATAAAATTTTATAATATAATTTTTCGTATTCATCAACCATTCTTTCTAAGCTAAATTTTTTTTCAACCCATTTTCGACAATCTTCTCTTTTTATTTTATTAATCTTTTTAATTGCTTTAGCCATTTCAGAAACATTATTGACAATAAATCCAGTTTTCCCATCTTTAACTATCTCTGGAACAGCTGCTTGATTAAAAGCAATAACCGGCGTACCGCAAGCCATTGCTTCAATCATTACTAAACCAAAGGGCTCTGGCCATTGAATTGGAACAAGTATCGCCTTTGCATTAGAAAGAAACTTAACTTTTTGGCGATGATTCACTTCACCAATATAAGTTATGTTAGAGCTAAGACGAGGTTTTATTTCCTTATTAAAATAATTTACACCATGAGAACTATTAACATCTACTCTACCAGCTAAAACTAATTTTTCTTTTGCCTTTTTAGCGGCTAAAATTGCCTCTCGTGCACCTTTGCCAAAAGTAAATCTTCCTAACCAAGCTAAATAATTACCAGGTTTTTTCTTAAATTTAAACAATTTTATATTAATTCCGTTATAAACTGTACCAACAAAATGTATCTTTAATTTCATTGATTGACGATGAAATTTTGAAATAGCAACATAATTATTATTTTTGTACTTTTTAAAAAGAGCTATCTTGTCCTTTGCCTTTAAACTGGGGAATGGATCATGAATTGTTATTATTGTCGGAGTTTTAATAAGCCGTGTGAAATAATTCGAAAGACAGCGACTTGGTTCATGAATATGAATAATATCAAATTTATTAGCCATCTCAAAAGCATTTGAAATATTTAATAAAGGAAAAATACAATTTCCCCAAGGAATTGGATGACCATATAATCTTTCGGCAATTAAATTTCTCGGCCAACCAGAAACTAATTTTGCCGAAGTTTTTGAGTTTCCTGATGCAAAAAGAGTTACTTGATGACCTCTTTTTACTAATTCCTCTGTTAAATTATAAACAACCAATTCTGTACCACCATAAGTTTTTGGTGGAACGCGAAACCATAAAGGAGCAACCTGAGCTATCCTCATATATTTAATTTTATAATTTGGCAATTTTTAATATGGTTAGAAAAATAATATTTTGCATTATATTTTTTTCCTTCCAAAATTGCCTTCATTACTTTTATTGGATCCTCATGACCAACTATTAAAACTGCTTCTTTTTTATATTTTTTCTTTAAATCAACCAAAAAGGATTTAATCCTTTTAACCATCTCTTCACTTGTCTCGTTCCTTCCGAGCCTTCCTCTCCAAAAATTCTTCCTCAAAACTTTTCTGTAAACTTCTGCCTTTTGCCCGCCATACCTTTTGTCTATTCTAATATCAACTATTCTTTTTTCCAATTTTATTGGTAAATGATGATATTGGTTAATTACTTTTGCTGTTTCTATTGCTCTTTTTAGTGGAGAACAAATTATTCTATTAATTTTCTCATTTTTTAATTTCTCCCTCGCTAATTCAGCTTGTTTTCTGCCTTTTTTAGTTAAAGACAAATTATTTTTACCATAAATAACACCATTTGCATTTCCTTTTGTTTCTCCGTGGCGAACAATAATAACTTTCATAGCAATTCCAATTTAACTCCATTTAAAATGTTATTTATTGTTCTAATTGATGAATCAATCACGCCTCGTCTGTATTTTTTCTTATATATTAAAACTCATAAATTACTCTTCTTCAAGATCTTATAGTAAACTTTTTCATATTCATTAACCATTTTTTCTAAACTAAATTTTTTCTCAACCCATTTTCGGCAGTCTTCTTTTTTTATTTTGTCTATTTTTTTAATTGCTTTAGCCATTTCAGAAACATTATTAACAATAAATCCAGTTTTTCCATCTTTAACAACTTCAGGAACTGATCCATGATTAAAAGCAATTACTGGTGTTCCACAAGCCATTGCTTCAATCATCACTAAACCAAATGGCTCTTCCCATTGAATTGGAAAAAGTAAAGCTTTTGCATTACCGTAATATTTATAAAGTTGTTTGCGATCCACACATCCCAGATATTTTATATTTTTTCCTAAAAATGGTTCAATTTTTTCTCGCCAATAATTTCCTTTATATCTCGGTCCAATAATAACTAATTTTTGTTTTGTTTTAATCGCTGCCTGAACAGCTAAATGCACTCCTTTTTTTTCTAAAATTCTTCCGGAAAATAGTAAATATTCTCTTTCTTTTTTAGAAAAAGGGAAGTTTTTGAGATTAATTCCATTATAAATTGTTGCAGCATAATTTAAATTAGGAGCAGGTTTCCTTTGCGAATTAGAAATAGAAACGTAATATTGATTTTTGCTAGCAAACATTTTAAAAACTTTTGCTCGCCAAGGATAAATAGGATCGTGTAATGTATAAACTATTGGTGTTTGAACAAGGAACGCAAAAGGTAAAACTCTATCAACCGCACTAATATGAATGATATCAAATTTTCTTTTAAAATTTTCTTTAAAAAGTAAAGAAACTAAATATTGATCGAAAAGAGAAAAAATTTTTATCCTTTCTTCTTGTCTTACACCAGGAGTAGTTAAAATCTTATTTTTGTAAAGAGGGGTAAAAGGTGCTGTAAAGACTTTAAATATTTTTGATTTTGATCCGCGCGGACCAAAAAAAGTAACTTCATGACCCTTTTTAGTTAATCCTTTAGCCAAACTTAAAGTTATTTGAAGAGGAGCATAAACCCCAGAAAAATCTTTAGGAATAGGAAATGGTAATTGTGAAGTAACTGTTATGGCAATTTTTAATTTTCTTTTCATCTTTTTTTCTTTAAAATTTTATAATAAAGATTTTCATAGCCGTCTACCATTTTTTCTAAATTAAAATTTTTAACAATGTGTTCACGGCAAACATTACGATTGATTTGTCCAATTTTTTCAACTGCCTCAATCATTTCTCTCTCACTTTTGACCAAAAATCCATTTTTATTATTTTCAACAACCTCTGGTATTGCTCCATTAGGATAAGCAATAACCGGTGTCCCGCAAGCCATTGCCTCAATCATTACCGTGCCAAAAGATTCATTTAATTTTGTCGGAAATAAAAATGCTTTAGCATTTTTAAAAAGATTAACTTTTTTTTCAAAATCAGCTTGACCAACAAACCGAATTTGTTCACCATCAATTAATGGACGAACACGATATTCAAAAAAATCTCTTTGCTCTTTGGGGACAATACCACAAATAATTAATTTTTCACCAGTTATTTTCGCTACTTCAATTGCATCAATTATTCCTTTTTCTGGAATTATTTTTGAAAGCCACAGAAGATAATTTTGTGGATTTGGATTAAATGGATATTTTTCAACAGGAATACCATTATAGATTGTTGCAACAAAATTTATTCCCGGTCCAGTTTTTCGTTGATTTTCAGAAAGTGCCACGTAATTAACTTGAGAAAATTTTTTATAAAGAATTATTACCTCCTCGGTTAAAGGATGACCAATTCTTGAAACAAGAGGCACTTTTAAAAACTGAGAGAGAAAAACCGTATAAAATTCACAATTATCCTGAATAATATCAAATTCGTCTTGTAAATCAATTACTTTTTTTAAAAGTAGGCTATAAATAGCGCTTCTGTATCTTACATTTGCTCGCCAAATTGATTTTGGCCAAATAGGAATCAAACGTGCTTTTGTTCTTGAATCTCCAGAAGCAAAAAGAGTTACTTGATGACCTCTTTTTACTAATTCCTCAGTTAACAAAGAAACCATAAATTCTATTCCACCGTAAGTAAAAGGAGGGACAGGAATCCAAAGTGGAGCAATAATACCAATTCTTAATTTTCTACGATTTTTTACCATACGATTATTTAAATTTTTTGCTTTGACTGCAAGTTATAGCAATTGCCAAAGCATCAGCCGCATCATCCGGCCGAGGTATTTTTTCTAATCTTAAAATGTTTTTAACCATCTTTTGAATTTGTATTTTTGATGCTTGACCGTAACCAGTCAACGCTTGTTTTACTTGTAAGGGTGTATATTCATCAATTTTTATTCCATTTAACATCGCAGTAAGTACGGCAACGCCTCTTGCTTCACCAACTTTCATTGCTGTTTTAACATTTTTTGCAAAAAATAATTCTTCAACAGCAATTTTATCTGGCTTATATCTTTTAATTAATTTATTAATTTCATTATAAATTTTTTTTAATCTTTTGGCAAAAGGTAATTTTGATGATGTTCGAATACAGCCATAATTAATTAAAGTCAATTTATTTTTCATTGACTTTATAATTCCATAACCGGTTGTTGCTATGCCCGGATCAATGCCTAAGATAATCATAGATTAGTTGCTTAGTTGCTTAGTTACCTGGTTGCGTAGCTGATTAGTCTAAAATTATTCAATATTTGTGTAATAATCATTAATATCTGGATCTTTATCAAGTTCAACAAAAAGTGCATCAATCTTTTTCTGTAAATCAGGCGTAATTTTAATCGGATTTTTAGCAAACCATTCTATTTCTGCATAATCAATTTTAATATTTCCCTTTTCAAGTAATTCTTTAACTTTTTGTAAATTTTCTGGTTTTGTATAAATAACTAACTCATTCTTTTCTTCTTTAATATCTTCTGCACCAGCATCTATTGCTTTTAATTCGATTTCATCCTTTTTTTCTTCGGGTGAATCCAAGACAATCCTAATAATTCCTTTTCGCTCAAACATCCAAAGAACAGAATTCTTTCCTCCGAGATTTGCGTCATAGCGATTCAAAATTCTCCGGAGATTTGAGACTGTCCGATTTTTATTATCAGTTAAGGCATCAATAATCATTGCTACACCTTGAGGGAGTATTACCTCATAAATTACTTCTTCGATATTTTCTCCTCCTAACTCCCCAGTTCCTTTTTTAATCGCCCTTTCAATATTATCTTTGGGCATATTTGCCTGTTTTGCTTTCTCAATTGCCAAACGCAGCTTAAAATTTAAAGAAGGATCTCCTCCTTCCCGCGCTGCAACAGAAATCATTCGCGATAATTTAGAAAATAGAGCGCTTTTTTTTGCATCAATTTTTCCTTTAAAATGCTTTAATTTTGCCCATTTTGAATGTCCAGACATACCAAAATTATTAAATATAATGTGAATATGCGAATTACCAAAATTATTAAAAAATTTAGAGCGATAGCGAATAAATTTTTTGTATAATTTTGAGTATCCCGCACCAAATTTGCCACGGAAAACGCTTCTAATTAATTATTTATCACTAAATAATTTTAGCGTTGCAGCACTGTGCCCGAATAGGCTTGTCGCTTTAGCGGTGATGTGCTGTCTCCCTGTCATTTTGCAAATTTGGGTGCTGGGATAACCGCTATTTATTAAAAAATTTAGAGTATGAGCAAAAGAAAATGTCTAATTTCTAATTGCTCTAATTAACCTAATCAAAAGATAAATTTTCAATTTTCAATTTTCAATTTACATTCAATTTTCAATTTTTACCCCTCACTTGGTTCTTTGATATAGACTTTTAAAGATTGTTCATTTTTACGTGGCACTATATAGTGAGCCAAGTGAGGGGTGAAATTTTCAATTTCCAAACTTTTGAAAATTGAGTCATTGAAAATTCATTGAAAATTGATCATTGATCATTGAAAATTGCCTGCCACTAAGCAGGTAAAAAGAATTCTTTTTAAATTTTTCTCTTTCATTTTGCATTTTGATTTTTGATTTTT
>JAGGZP010000011.1 GCA_021161965.1 bacterium | reverse complement strand
ATGTAGTATTGTTTACTTTTCAGTTTTACTATGTAAAGAACTTTGTTAACCTTTCAAAAGGCTACCTTAGTAGAAAGGTAGGGACGATTGTTTTATCAGCTTTGCTTTCTATTTTTCTTATTTATTTTTTAGTTCATCGAATAAATGTTATTTTGGCCGTTCTATTTGGAATTATATTTTATACAATTTTGCTCTATTTATTTAAAATATTTAAAAAAGAAGAAATCATTTCTATTAAAAATTCTATTTCATTAAAGTTTTGATTATGGGCAAGTGTCAAATTATAATGTTTAATATGTCTTCCTATCCAGAGTGGGCGGGTGGTGTAGTTAACCGAAATTACCATATTTTTAATAATTTATTAGAAAATGAATCTGTTAGCCGGATAATTGCTGTTGACTTTTTGCCATTTACATTAAAAAGGGCTATAAGGAACTGGAGAGAGAATATACTTAGCGGTCCAAAAGGCGATATTATTTATAGAGATTTTACTACAAAATGCACTAAGATTAATGAAAAAGTGTATGTTTTTTCAACTATAGACTCATTTTTTTCGACAGCAAAGGTTATAGAAAAGCTAAAAGGTGTTTTAAAAAAAATTAAAAAGAACCCCAAAGAAAAAAGAATAGTTTGGTCTTATTTTCCGATGTTTGTTGATTATTTTGATAAAATCGATAACGATTTAACTATTTTTGATGCCGTTGATAACTGGATTGAACACCCTTCATTTATAAAATATAAAAGTAAATTGAAAAAAAATTACAAAATTATTGCTCAAAAGAGCGATTTGATTTTTACTGTTGCCAAATCTTTATTAGATCTTTTTAAAAATTTCGGTCGTGAAAAAAATATTTTTTGGATTAAAAATGCAGTTGATTTCGAGCATTTTTATCAGTACCAAATCCCTAAAGGTAATTTACTAAAAAAAATCCCTCATCCGATTATTGGTTATGTGGGAATTATTCAAAACCGAGTCGATGAAAATCTTCTTGAGTATATAGCCAAGAAAAACCCCAAAAAATCTTTTGTTTTAATCGGTCCATTATGGCCCGTTTTTTTAAGAAAATTACGTCGGCCAGCAATTGAAATTAAGAAATTAAAAAAATATAAAAATATATACTTACTTGGTCGTGTTTCTTACAAATACATTCCTTATTATATTCATCAGTTTGATGTTTGTATAATTCCACATCGTTTAGATAGATTTATTCAATACACCTATTCATTAAAACTTCTTGAATATTTAGCTTGCGGAAAACCAGTCGTTAGCACTCCAGCATCAGGGGCTGAAGAATATTCCCATTTAATCTATATTGCTAACAATTATCAAGCATTTAATGAAAATATCCAGAAAGCGCTTAATGAAAATACAGAGTATTTAAAAAATAAGCGGATTGAATCAGTAAAAAAGAATATATGGAAAAGAACTGTTGAAAAAATGCTTAATATAGTTGAACAGTTTATTTGATTGTTTTGACCATATAAGTATTTTTTAATCGGTAACCTAATTTTCGATAATATTCTCTCACACCAATACCAGAAATAACAGCTATTTTTTTATAACCGTAATTTTTTACTATTTTTTCTGCTTCGTTCATTAGTTTTTTACCAAAACCTAAATGTTGTGCTTTATTTAGTTTTGGTTTTGTTTTTGTTTTTTTCCCAATCGAGATTAGTTGTCCATAAGTATGTAATTCGCGGACTAATGCTACATTTTTTAACTCAGGAAAATAATGATAAATTTTACTTTTGTTATTCTTATTTGGCAATCTTAAACGGAGGAAAGCAAGCAGTTTATCATTTTTTACATCTTCGTAAGAAAGAAAAATCTCTTCGCCTTTTGATGCCCTATATTTTCTCTTGATTAATTTTATATCTTTAATTTTATAGTCTGCACTTTTTATCTCGCGGCATCTAATACATCTACATTTTAACCCCCTTTTTTTCATTTCTTTTTGGACGACTTCGCGTAAATTAGAAATTTTTGATCCACCCTCGATTCTATTCGCGGGAATATCACGAATAACTCGATTAATACGGATGTATGGTGGGACAATAGTCTTCATCTTAATTAATAATTCAATTAATTTTTTATCCGTATATGGTTTATATTTTTTATTTTTCCATAGTTTATATAATTGTGACCCTTTTGTTACTACGCAAGGATAAATTTTTAGCATATCTGGCCGAAAATTCTCATCAGAAAAAATCTTTTTAAATTTTTCAAAATCATTTTTCGGATTTGAACCTAGAAGTCCCGGCATGATATGATAGCATATCTTGAAACCAGCATCTTTTAGAAGTTTTGTTGCTTTAATTGTTTCTTGAATTTTATGACCTCTTTTGTTTATTTTCAAAACTTCATCATCAAGAATTTGAACTCCAATCTCAACTCTTGTGCAACCTAATTTTCGCATTCTAAATATTTCTTCAGGTGTAATAAAGTCTGGTCTTGTTTCCAACGTTAAACCAACAATTCGGTGTTTTGCTTTCTCATTTATTTTCTGAACTTTTTTTAGATTTTCATTTTTTAATTTTTTTCCGTTTGCTGCCTGAAAACACCTTTTTATAAACCATGTCTGATAATAACGAGGGAGATAACTCCATGTTCCACCAATAACTATTAATTCGATTTTGTCGGTTGGGTGGCCATTTTCCTTGAGCATTTTAATTCTTTTTTGAACTTGCAGATAAGGATTATAGTTCAGTGCTTTCGCTCTTTCAACTGCTGGTTCACCAGAAAGATAACTTTTTGGTATTCCTTTTTCTTTTGGACAATAAATACATTTTCCTGGACAAGGCCAGGGTTTAGTTAAGACTGAAATAACTGCTATACCTGACAAAGATCTGATCGGTCTTTTTTTTATTTTGTTTTCTAAAAATAAGTTTCTATTAATCTTTTTTTCTTTTTTGAGGTTTTGGTATATTTCTAATATCTTTGATTTTTTTGGCGGAGATATTTTGTATTTTGTGAGCAATTTCCTTTCTAAAATTAAAAATTCCCTTTCTGAGGTAATTTTCTCTTTGGCTAATTCTTTAACAAATAAGTAAATATTTTTTTCTTTGGTCATAGGAATAATTATAATCTTTTATTTACTCTTAATCAAGTATGCAATAATTAATTGGTAAGATTATTGGATTTCAATTTCTAGTTGTGAATTTTAGGCTTCT
>JAGGZP010000070.1 GCA_021161965.1 bacterium | reverse complement strand
GGTAAAAAATATTTTTTGATTGGATAAAAATACCTTTTATTAACAAATTTCAAATCTTTAAGATTACTTACTTCAGAAATTAAAATTCTCCCGTTTTTCAAAGTCGGGCCAATTAAAGAATATTTTTTATTCTTAAGAAATTGCAAAAACTTTCTAAAAAGAAATTTTGTCATAATACAGATTCTGATGCCATAACAATTGGCTCAGCAAAAGGTAACGGCGTTAATTCCGGATGGGCACAATAATTTAAATTAGCCAAATTACCAGCAGTCATTTTCTTTTTAATTGCTAATGACAAAAGATTTATTCTTTGGGCTACGCCATGCTCACCACTAATAATTTGTCCTCCTAAAATTCTTTTTGTTTTTTTCTCAAATATCAACTTAATTTTTACTAGACAAGTATTTGGATGACAAGCATAACGATTATAAGATTCTGCTCGTCCAACAATAATTTTAAATCCATTTTCTTTTGCTTGTTTTTCAGTTAAACCAACTCGACCAATTGCTAAACATTCAAAAGCAGAAACTGCTGGATTAACTACACCATCGTATTTTACTTTTTTACCAATAATATTCATTGCCGCAACTTTTGCCTGAAAAACAGCAGTGGTTGCCAACTGACTTGGCGTTGGTTTACCAGTAATAAAATCAATTGCTTGAGCACAATCACCGATTGCGTAAATATTTTTAACACTAGTTTGCTGATACTTATTAACCCAAATACCAAATTTACCAATTTTAATTCCGGAACTTTTTGCTAAATCTATATTTGAACGAACGCCAATACTTAACAAAACAATATCAGCTGGGATTTTCCTCTTTTTACTCGTTAAAACATATTTTACTTTATTTTCCCCTAAAAAGCCTTTTACACTTTCATTAGTTAAGATTTTAATCCCGGCGTCACTTAAAACATTTTCGACATCCTGACTAAAATCTTCATCATATGCTCCAGAAACTAAATGAGGTAAAAGTTCAATAATCGTAATTTTTCTCTTTTTATTATTAAGAAGCGAAGCAACTTCAATACCAATTGCTCCTCCGCCAACAATAATGATATTTTTTGCCTTCTTTAATGATTGACGAATATTTTTGACATCTTTAATTGTTCGAAGAGTAAAAATATTTTTCATTTCTTTCCCTGGTATCGGCGGAACAAAAGGTCTTGCACCAGTTGCTAAAACTAATTTTTTAAATTTTATCTTATTCTTTTTTGTCAAAACAATATTCTTTTTAATCTCTATTTTTTTTGCCTCATCAATAACTAAATCTATCCCTGTACTCGTAATCATTTTTTTATCAGAAAAAACTATATCTTTTGGATTCACTATCCCGGCTAAAGCATAAGGCTCTGAACATAAAATTGTGACACCTTTTTCTTTTTTTACTAAAGTAACTTTTAACTTTGGCTTCATTTTTTTAATTGTTAATCCGGCAACAATACCGGCAGGACCCCCTCCGATAATTAGTACATCTGTTTTTTTCATAAGCTTTTATTTAATATATTAAAATCACTTTTTAAAATCTTTATCATATTTTGATTATAGACAGCAACTGCTGGATGATAAAGAGGAATAATTTTTATATCTTTTGTTTGAAAAACTTTTCCGTGTATTTTACTAATTGATTGCAATTCATTCTCTAACCCGTATTTTTTCATTATATAAGCCATTGAATATCTTCCTAAAGTACAAATTATTTTTGGCTTAATAATTTCAATTTGTCTTTCTAAATAAGGCGAACAAGCTTTAATTTCTTTTTCTTCAGGATCACGATTATTAGGCGGTCGACATTTAAGTAAATTTGTTATATAAACATCTTCTCTTTTTAAATTTATTGATTTTAAAAGTTCATCCAAAACCGCTCCTGCTTTCCCGCAAAATGGCCGTCCAGTTTTATCTTCATTATAACCCGGTGCTTCACCAATAAACATTATTTTTGCCTGATGATTCCCTTGGCCAATTACTGGTAATGTTCGCGTTTTATAAAGCAAACATTTTCTGCATTTTAAAACTTCGTCTCTAATTTTTTTTAATTCAATATCTCTTTCATTCATAATTATATTATATTTCAAAATAAAAAAAAGAAAACCCCTATTTTATTATAGGGGTTTATTTAAAAAATTGTATCAGCAAGACCATATTTTAGTGCCTCTTCGGCACTAAACCTTGTTCCGCCATTCTCGCAATCTTTTTCAATTTTTTCTTTTGGTTGACCAGTTGCCTCGTGGATAATTTCAATTGATTCTCTAGTCAACTTTTCTAAACCTATTACTAAACCCGCTAACTGCTTAACATCAAGCTTTTCATTTCGAAAGTGAATGAATGGCAAATGCATTGTCAATCCAGTATCTTTACGAAGATATCGTTTATCGCCTGAAGCAAATATCAATAAGGCACTCGAAGAAACTTCCTGATAACCAACTGTAATAATTTCTTTATTAATTGCTTTCATTGTCGAAATTATTCGCAACGCTTCAGCAACAATTCCTCCAGTCGAACAAATAATCATAACTACTTTTTTGATATTTCTTTTTTGACCAAGAATCAATAGTGAATCCACTACACTATCTGCGTTTGCCCTATTAATATCTTTAGGTATTGTAATAAATGCCATATCATTCGATAAAGGAAATGGTACATCAAATACAGAAAAAGCTATTAAAATCGTAATTATCATTTTTCCTCCTTTTTAATTGTTTCTATTATCAGAATAGCAAATTTTTAAAAAATGTCAAGATTAAAAAATGTCCCGATTTTTTTCGGGACATTTATTTGAAAAGGATTAAAATTCGTATTCAATTCTCAAATCTGACTTATTGAATTTAAAATTAAAATTTTTCCAGCTGTTCACATACTTGTATCTCTCATATCGCAAAACAAGCGGTCCATTGAGTTTTAATTTTATAGAATAACCAACACGATTTTTCCAACTCATTGTTTCATTGGGAAACCAAATATCACCGCCATACCAGAATATTGACCCATCAAACCTTAAAACAAGCTTAAAACTCTTTCCAAAAAATGATGGCTGAAAAGCAAGATAATTAAGTAACGGAAACCTCAATTCACTTTGGAAAAGTATAAAATCCGTCCCAATACCAACTTGCTCTTCTTTAAATGGATTAAAGTAAAACTTTGGATAAACCGCTGATAAACTGGTAAGAAAACGGTCGTGCCCAAAAGATTTTAATCCGGCAAACCTTGTCGCTAAATAAGTTCGAGAAGATCCAAAACGAAGATAGTAACGAAAATCACCAGATACATAACCTTCAAGTATCCCATTTATCCCAAAATCGCCATAAATTCTTGCAAGAATATATTTTCCGTGTCTTGAACCCCAGTAATCCCAGAATACGCCATCTTTTACGAAATAGGCAAAGATTATAGATCCAATTGTTGTGTAGGTTTGCGGTCTACGGCTATAATACCTTCTCAAAACATTCGGAGAAAAACCGAATCCAACCGCATCCTCTAAGTTCAGGGGATAATAATAATTAAAACTAACCATCGTTGCTTTATCGCGAACAACTTTTATTCCATCGGAATATCTCCATAAATACGATTGATAACTCTTAAAACCATAGAATTTTTCTAAGCGCTGGGATAAATTTTGGTAACCTATCTCAAGATTATAAACAAAAGGATGACCTATTTCGCCGGCTAAAAATGCTTTTATACTTAATCTTCTCTCGCCGGTAGCATCGCTGTAATAAAAATTTTGACCATCAAATATTTTATATCTCAATTTTCGATCAGCTTTCTTTGTAATAATAGTTGCTTGAGGTAATTGCCAGTTGTTTCTACTAACATTTTTTACTACACACCTTTCGCTAGGAACTTTTTGCCAATCGATTATTAATTTTTCAACATTTCCTTTCGCATTCAGAATAACTAATGTACTATCATCTATCCAGGAAACAACTTGAAGTACCCCCATTAAATCAGACCAAACCGTATAAATTTTCCTCTCTTTCACATTCCAAACTTTAATTTCTGGTGAGTGATTAATAGAAACTTCGCGAAAGGCAACTAATGTCTGTTTTTCATTAACGACAACCTGATCAATATAACCGTTTTTTGGCTGATAAATTTTAGTTAAGCTTTTCTTTTCTAGATTAAACCAGTAAAGAGCATTGCTATACATACTGACTAAATCCGAGACATAAAGATAACCACAACCAAATGGTACTGGATTTTTCTGGTAATAAAAATCATTTGTTAAGCGGTTCAACTTCCGAGTTTTTATGTCCCACACATAAATATCGCTATAACCATTTAAAGCAATGCCTTCAAAAACAATTCTATTATCATCAATAAATTGCGGACGAGAAATACTGATAATTTCTTTACTTCTTAAAACCTTTTCCCGATGGGCTTTAAATTTTTTATCAATACGGTAAATAAGTAACTCGTCTTGTCCAGCACGATTAATAACAATAGCAACTTTATTATTTTTTATTGCCGGAGCACTCGAAAATTTATACCAGAGCGATTGATTTTGATACATACGATGCAACGTAATAACCTTCCCTGTTTTCAGATTTTTAACCTCAATCCTTGCGCCCCATTTAGGATCAGGTGTATAATAGACAATCAAATCGTTATCATAACCAACATAACCATTACTTCTAATCTTAAAACTAAACTCTTCTTCTTTTGGTTTAATTTCTTCGTCATAAACCCTCTTAAAATACTTCTTTCTTAAATCACTATGCCACTGCTTTTCGAAATAACTTACCGGCTTTCCGTAAACATTTTTCCATGCCAGATAGAAGTTTCCATCAATTATTGTTTGTTCAAGAAACTCAATCATTTTTGGCATTCCAAACCTATTCTTCATCCAACTTATAAACTCCTTGCCTAAATAGTAAACTTCAAATCCCATTTGGTCCAATGAGGAAACCGGCTTTTCAATATCAATAACCGTTGATCGGGCCAAAGCTTCATAAACAAGACATCTCAAATACTCTTGGTGATCTTTTTGAAAATAATCCCGAGAGAACATCTCAGCCCAACCCTCAATAAACCAAAGAGGATACTCTGGTAAACCAGACGAATATGATCTATTATGCCTAAAAATCTCTCGATAAATTCTTGTTTTTTCAACAAGAAAAAGATACATCCAGGCATGAGCAGTTTCATGGGCTAAAGTAGAAAGATAATTATAATAATCACCAGTATAAGGAACAAATACTCTGTACTGAAGTGTCTCAGTAAAACCGAGAATTCCGGGAGGAAGTATAGCGTCAAAACATTTTTGTTGAGTAAAATCCTGTGATGGATAAAGAATAAAAACTAATTTTTCTGGACGCCAATTTTCAATGATAGGTGCTTTTTCCGGTGCCTCTTTTGATAAACTGTCCAAATTTAAACCTGTACCACATAGCAAGTCTAGCAACCTGCTCTTTGGTTTATCGCCATTACAGTAATTACAGTAATAGTAAAGGATATAATCACGATAACCGCTAAACTCATTGGCATAAATATCATTAATCTCATCAATTGCTTTAACTGTTGCCGGAATCAACCATTCCATCCTTTTCGGATAATAAATTACATAGCCCGGTCTTTCAACCTTTTGCCAATCAAAAGGCCGATACATAATCTGATTTCTAGCACCTAAACTACTAGCTACAAGTAGCACAAACAAAATGACTCTTTTCATTTTTCACCCCCTTGAAAAGAACTATTATCATTTTAAAACAACCTATTTTTTTGTCAAGAAAAATAAAAAATGGGCTCGGGTGGAATTGAACCACCGATCTCTTCGATGTCAACGAAGTGTTCTAACCACTGAACTACGAGCCCATTTAATATGGGCACGGAAGGAGTTGAACCTTCCACCTCTTCTTTATCAGAGAAGCGTTCTACCGCTGAACTACGTGCCCCTCTCATGGCTCTCGAAAAGAGCCATAAAAATTTAAGATATTATAGTAAATTTTACTTTGAAAAATATCTTACCAGAAACAAAATTTTAGGAAGGGAGAATGAATTTTCCACTCTCCCTCATTTTGGAATACTTAAAAAGAGAAATCACTCATCATCCCAAAAATAGACCTCAACCTTTTCTATTCGGAAATTTTTGGCTAATGGATCTTTTCCTTGAATTTTTTCTTTCATTTTACTTGCTTCTATAAACGCTACATCTAAATCAGTGAGAATAGATACAACAATATATTCAAACTTCCTGCTTAAAAGAGATCTAGACTTTTTTGGATCTATTTCTATTCTTACTGTAGTAATTTCTTCCCCTGCCCTTGCTGTAGTTTCATAAACTAGGTAATATCTTGTTTCCATATTTCCCTCCTTTTTTATTTTTTCTGATGGGACATTGGATTTGAACTAATAATTTTCTATATGCCCCATTAAATATAAT
>JAGGZP010000042.1 GCA_021161965.1 bacterium | reverse complement strand
TCTTTGTTTATGTAAATCTATATTTTCTTTAATATATTCTTTTAACTTTTCAATTGCTTTTTTTAATTCACCAGAACAAAAATAATTTTCAATTTCGTAATATTTTTCATTCATTTCAATAATACCTCTTGATAGATTTCCTTCTTCCTCGGAGATATCTACAAAATGAATAATTTTTTTCGAATTATAAATTGCCTCCAAAATCGCCTGCCACCAATCTGATGGTTTCTTTTCAAAGATATATCTATGAAATACTTTTTCGTCTCCTTGAGAAATTTTATTTAAATCATCGATAAATTTTTCCGAAAAATTAAGACCCTCTGGGCAATAAACATCAACATTTTTTAAATTTTCTTTGATTTTTCTAGCATCTTTTTTGGTTAAATGCGAAGAATAAAGAAAAATTAATTCCATTTTTGGAAATTTTTCCTTTTTTTCTTTTTGTTTCTCCAAATTTATCTCCATATTAATTATTAACTGCCGGGGATGGATTCGCCGTGAACAAGAACAAGGTTCTGTTCACGGCGCCATGAACCCTACGTGGTTCATGGCGAACTATAAAAACAATCAATACTAAAAGACAATCAATATTAACTGCCGGGGATGGATTCGAACCATCATTAATGGCTCCAAAGGCCACTGTCCTACCATTAGACGACCCGGCATTAATCAACTAACCAAAACTTCTCTAAAGCGCCAAAAATTAATTTATCCGATGGTAAAATATATAATTTTCTAAAACAAAATTTTATAACTTCTGGATCTGGTAATACACAAATACTTCTGACTTCATTAGAATATTTTCTTGCGTCTTTGCATAATTTAGCAAAATTCTCTATTGTTGAATCTGGCTTTAATAATGTTAAGTCAACTTGTTTATAAATCATATAATATTTATGGACCTAGGCAGAATCGAACTGCCGCCCCCGCCTTGCAAAGGCGGTGTTCTACCACTAAACTATAGGCCCCTCTCATGGCTCTCGAAAAGAGCCACGGAAGATATTATAAACTCACTTGCTTATCTAATAAATAAACCAGTAAATGATTCCATTAGATTATTCCAAAGACCAGTCATTACTAAAAATCCCAAAATAATAATTAATATGCCAATTAATTTATAAAAAAGCCGACTGCCGCCTTCAAAACCCAAATGCTCTTCAGCCCATTCAACTCGACCAAAATTACTTAAAAACCACTCTGTCTTAATAACAAAAAATGCTCCGACAACAACAATACCTACACCCAAAAGAAATTTCAACATAATTAAATTATTTTAATAAATCTTCTTTTGCCAACACGAATTACAATTCCTTGTTTTACTTTTATTTCTTTTTTCCAATCATTAAAAACTTTACCATTAATTTTAACAGCATTTTGTTCAATTAACCTTCGGGCTTCTGCTTTAGATTTTACTAATTTGCTTTCGAATAATAAATCAACTAAATTATAAACTTTTTTTTGTGGCCGATAAGAAGGAATATTTTCGGGCATTTTTTTTTCTCGAAAAACGCGATTAAATTCATTTTCTGCCTTTTTTGCTTCTTCTTCTCCATGATAAATTTTTACAATTTCAAAAGCAAGTCTTGCTTTATAATCGCGAGGATTGGCACCTTTTTTTAAGTCACTTTCTATTTCTTTTATCTCCTCTAAGGGTACTTTTGTGTATACTTTGAAATAAGAAATAATTAGATTATCAGGAATAGACATAATTTTTCCGTATTTTTCTTTTGGGCTATCCAAAATTGCAATATAATTTCCTAAAGATTTCGATTGTTTTTCTTTACCATCTATACCAGGAGTAATTGTTGTTGTAATAATACATTGCGGTACCTGATTAAACAATTCTTGATAATGACGACCAATAATTTCATTAAATAATTGATCTTCTCCAATAATAGTTAAATCCGATTTTAACATTACTGAATCATAACCCTGTAAAATAGGATAAAGCAATTCGTGAATATAAATTTCTTTTCCTTTTTTAATTCTTGTTTGAAACATATCTCTTTCAATTAATCGAGCATGAGTAATTTTACTCGCCAAAGAAAGAAATTCTGATAATTTCATTTTGTCATACCATTCAGAATTGCGGTGTTCTTCAAAAACCGATGGATTAGTTAAAAGAATTTTACTAATTTGATATTTGTATTCTTTAGCGTCACGTTCAATTTGTTTTTTTGATATTAGCGGCCGGGTTAATGATTTTCCAGTTGGGTCACCAATTCTTGTAGTGAAATCACCAATCAAAAAAACAACTTTATGCCCCAATTCCTGAAATTCGCGCATCTTCCAAAGATTAACCGCATGCCCCAAATGAAGCATTGGACTAGTTACATCAACACCATATTTTATTCGCAACTTTTTCCCGCTTAATAACAACTTCTCCAATCTTTCTTTATCAATTATTTTCTCAACATTTCGCGAAAGTAATTTTTTTATTTTCTCTTTACTAATCATATAATATTATTTTAATCATTTTTTATTTTTTGTCAAAAAGCGATTCGGTCTTTTTGCCAAATATCTTGGTGTTCTAAAGCGAATTCGCTTTTTATTTGTTTTTCTTGAATAATTACGCATATTTAAAACCATTACCTTTAGAAATTTTTGCATAAAAAAAGGCACTTTTTTGCGGAACTCTTTCAAGCGTTTTTTTATCTATCTTTAACAAACCAAATTTCGGCATAAATCCTTTGTCCCATTCAAAATTATCCATTAAAGACCAATAAAAATATCCGCGCACATCAATACCATCACTAATTGCTTTATGAGTCCAAAAAAGATGTTCAGCAATAAATTGCCTCCTTAATCTATCTTCTTCATCAGCCACACCGTTTTCAGTAATATAAATTGGCAAATTATATTTTTTCAATTCTTTTAAAACATAATATATCCCTTTCGGATAAATTTCCCAGCCCATGTCGGAAAGCTGTTTATTTTTGTCTTCAACAAACCATTGTAACGGTTTATTAAATCCAATTTTTACTTGCCGATGAAAATAATAATTTAAACCAATAAAATCAAGATATTTTCTGGTAAGATTAATAAATAAC
>JAGGZP010000083.1 GCA_021161965.1 bacterium | reverse complement strand
AAACTATACCATGCTAATTCTCTTAAAGCAAGTTCGCTATCATAAAAATTTTCTGGCGATTGAATAAATTCAGAGAAACTTTTTTCGAGTAAACGCCGAATATTTTCGTAAAATATCTCAACTGTATTTTTAAGACTTAATTCTCCTTCCCCAATTCGTGATAAATGATTTAAATGCCTTAAATTTTTAAACTTGTCTCCAAAAAAAATTTCAAAATTATTTAATTCTCGTTGTTGAATAATACTATTGATTTTGTTAAAAATTACTTTCTGATAAAAGGAACAATTATTTTTTTGATTACATCTTTCACACCAACGATCGCAAATCCTATAAGGCTTGCGTTTTTCTTTTTGGGTTATTCTGTCAATAATAATAGTTGGTTTTTTTGAATATTTGCTCTTTAGTAAAGTTTTACATTCATTAATAGCAAGATTAATCCAAATTTTTAGATAAGGATCGGCCTTCCTTTGATAATTTCTTAATATCTCCAATGACTTTTTTGTTCCAATTTGGCTTAGTTTAACAATTGTTTCTTTTTTTGCCTTTATTTTTGTTTGATTTGATAAAATCCTATTTTTGAGATTTTCTATTTCCCTATTACTTGTCTTTTTACGTGGCGAATGTCTTATTAAATACTGATGATACTCAATGTATTCCATCGCTGCTTCTGCTTCCAGGCTGTTTATATCTTCGATAGCAATGATATGCCCGCAAAAACCTGATTTCTCCATTTGTTTAATAATTTTATTAATTTTTTGAGAAGAGAAATTTTTCTTCAACTTCTCAATCCAATCATCTCTTTTCTGCATATTGCTAATAATATAGATAAAATATAAAATGAAACAATTTATTTATATATTAATACTTTGTACAAACGTGAATTTTAAGACCATTTGGATTAATCTTTAAATTCTAGTTATAAATCTTGGTAATTTTAGCAATTTTTGTAATTATAAATAGGAATAAATCACTCGGAAAAAGATTTTTCAGTTTTTTCGAAATATTCAGCAACAAAGGCGTAAAAAATACTAATAAACAAGGCTAAAACAACACCAATAGCAATATTTACTTTTTTATTTGGCTTAATTGGATTTTCTGGTAAAACCGAAGCAACAATAACTTTAGCTGACTCCATTTGCGTATTAATTTGATTTTGTTTTTCAGTCAATTGAAGTTCTAATTCATTCCTTTGATATTTTTTATCATTTAAAACAGATATATAAGCGCTAATAATTCTTGCCTGAGCATCAGAAATTCCTCTTGTATATTTAGTTTTTCTCTCTAAATCTTTAATTTCTTTATCAATATCAGCGATTCTTCTTTGTAAAATGACAATTTCAGAATTTTTTGTTTGTTGTACTTGATTAATAAGTGATTGATAATAATTAATTATTTTTTTTGCTGCTTGGTCAGAATTTACTTTTGCTTCTTCCGGGTTCTTTCCTAATCCCTTTATTTCTAATAAATCGGAACCAACTTTTTCTATTTTAACATTTGGCTGATTGCTAAAAATTTTAATCGTTGTATCTAGTGGTTCAATAACTTGTTTGTCAATCTTGGCTACCCTAATCAAATTTGACGCTTGATAAGTTTTTGGCATAAAAATTGTCAGTAAGATAACAACTATTATAATAAAAACAAAAATTGCTGAAACCGGCTTTTTCCTCCGCCAAATGACTCGAAGATAATCTCCTAAATCAATTTCTAATTCCTCACTATACTTTTGATTGCTATTTTTTGTTTCCATATTTTTATTTTTAAAGTATTAACTACATTTTAATTTTTCAAATTCTTAAAAATACTAATTTAAATTTATTTTATGATTGTAATATTTTGAGTCTTTTGGATTGGGAAATTGACCTTGCTTTAATGCATCGTAAATTTCTTTTACACCCTCTTTAACGGTTTTAGTTGGTTTAAAATTAAATGTTTTTTCTAACTTTTCAAATAGAACATTGTATGTCCGCAGGTCAGTTGAATTTTCTATATATTTAACTTTTACCTCTGGTATCACCTCTTTTATTATTTTTCCAAGATCCCGAATTAAATAATTTTCCTTATTTGAGCCGACATTAAAAATTTGTCCTTTAATTTTTGAAAAGGGCGTATCTAGACAATTAACTATTAATTGTGCGACATCACTAACATGAAGAAATGGCCGCCATTGATTTCCACCAAAAATAGTAATTTCTTTATCAACAAAAGCCTTCATCGTTAAAAAGTTAACTACTAGATCAAAACGCATTCGGGGTGAAAGTCCATATAAAGTGGAAAAACGAAAAATAATAGGCATAAAATTCTTATCTGTCATTTTTATCAATTTTTTTTCAGCATAAATTTTGCTTTCCGCATAAAGAGAAACAGGACGTAAAGTAGATTCTTCCTTGAGTTTTTCTTTATTGCTTGCTCCATAGTTACTGCAAGTAGAGGCAAAAACGAATTTTTTTATACCTTTGTTTTTACAAATTTTAGCTAAATTAACAGTAGCTAAATAGTTAGTTTTTATAGTTATATCAGGTTGAATAGCACAGGCTGGATCACCGACAATTGCCGCTAAATGAACTATAGCATCTGTATTTTTAACAGCTTTTAAAATTTCCTGATTATCTTTTTGAAGATCAGCTTTAATAAATTCAAAATGGGGAGCATTATATAGTTCTTTTATTGATTCATCTCCAAATAGTAACTTGTCAATAACTTTTACTTTGTAACCTTTATTTAATAGCTTTCTTACCAAAACCGAACCTACATAACCGGCTCCTCCAGTGACCAAAACTGTATTTATTTTTGGTTCAGTTAGTTTTCCTGAAGTTTCAGTAATAATAGTATGCCATTGCTTTTCAGAAGGTAACGTTCCTTTAATTAACTGCCAATAGATTCTTTTTGAAAAACGCGATCCACAAATCAGAATAAACAGTAATATAGGATAAAGGAAAATAATAGAGCGAGGATAGCCGGTAAGGAAATGGATATCTCTTACAGTAAGAAAGAAAAGTGTTCCTAGAACGATAGTACTTAATGAAACTGCTCGAAAAATAGTGGGAATGTCATCTAGTGAAACGTACGTCCAACTTAAACGATATAATTTCTGCCAATAGAAGATTGGTAAAGTAACAATTACAGCAGTAACGATTGTAAATAAAAAGTGATTTACGCGATCAGAAGGGAGATGACCATCAAATCTGAGTAAAAATGATAAATACACAGATAATATTATTAAAATAATATCAGTCAAGAAGAAGATAAATGTTCTGTGTTTTTTTATTTTCATAATATCTTTTTGAAAGCCCAGGCTATATATCTGATTTGTGGTTCAGTGAGTTTAGTATGAAGTGGTAAGGCAATTACTCTTTCCGATAGATGCTCACAAATTGGAAAGTCTCCTTTTTTATATCCAAACTTTTTAAACATTGGCATTAAATGAATTGGCGGAAAATAATCACGACAACCAATACCCATTTTTTGTAATTTAGATAAAATTTTGTCCCTATCAGCTCGTGTATATTTAGATGTTAATTGTAGCACATAATGCATCCAACTCATTTTGGTGGTGTAAGGGGCAACGTAAGGGATAATCAACCCCTTTATCTTGCTTAAATACTTATTGTAAATTTTAACGACCCAACTTCGTTTCTTTATTATTTTTTCGATTCGAGAGAGTTGAGAAATTCCTAAAGCACAATTGATATCACTAATTCGATAATTATAGCCTAATCGTACAAAATTTAACCATTTATCTTTTTCACTCCGTCCTTGGTTACGCCAGCTCCTACAGAGTTCGGCCACCTTTTTATTATCAGTGAGAATTATACCTCCTTCTCCAGTAGTTATTTGTTTATTAGGATAAAATGCAAAGACTGATATATCACCGAAAGTTCCGCATTTTTTTTCTTTATATTCTGACCCAAGTGCTTCGCAAGAATCTTCGATAACTTTTAGTTTATATTTTTTAGCAATTTTTAAAATTTTATCCCAATCAGCTGGTTGTCCAAAAATATCAACAATAATCATTGCTTTTGTTTTTTTAGTGATCTTTTTCTCGATTTTTTCTGGATCGATATTGCGAGTGCGGGGATCAATATCAACAAAAATAGGTTTTGCTTTTTCAAATAAAATACAGGTGGCCGAAGAAATAAAAGAAAAAGGAGTTGTAATTACTTCGTCTCCTTGTTCAATCCCTAATGCCTTAATAGCTAAATGCAAACCAGAAGTTCCAGAATTAACCGCAATCCCATATTTTCTCCCAACATATTTAGCAAATTTTTTTTCAAATTCCTTTAATTTTGGCCCTAAACTTAAGATAGGCGTTTTTAAAACGTTTATTACTGCTTGTCTATCTTTGGCTGTAATATCAGGTTTAGCTAAAGGAATATTCATTTTTTTCATGTTTTTTAATTAAGAGATTAAGTT
>JAGGZP010000064.1 GCA_021161965.1 bacterium | reverse complement strand
TTTCTGTAAGTTTACTTTTTTCTTTAATTTCTTCTGGAACATTATTGTCGGGTTTTCCGTCTTTTACATATACTGTGATAAACTCACTAGTATTTTGAGCATAAAAATTTCTTGGATAAGGATAACTTCCAAACATTAAAGGTTTTGAAGGATTGACTCTATTCCAGATATATATATCGTAAAGAAATAATTTAGTGTTTTTTAAAATGGAATATTCTATATCGGCATTGATATCAAAAATATGCCGATTATAATGCGTGCTTAATTCTTTTTTAGTCATTGGCATTAGAGGGACATTTATAACTAATTTTCCGTTAGGCCTTAATACTCGTTCACATTCTTTCCAAACCTTTAGCATTTCTTCAATGTATTTATCATAATCTTGAATATCCCCAATCTGTCCTTCTTTTTTTTCTGAAATTTGATTAAACTGATATCCATCTTTGGCATAATCTTTAACATTGAAATATGGAGGTGATGTTACTATTAAGTGTATAGAATTATCCGGAATTTCAGACATATTCCTAGCGTCTTTATAAAAAACTTTGTCTATGAAATCTTTTTTCATATTTTTATTAACTTATCCAAAGAAACTCTTAATGCTTTAGCAATTTTTGCCACTACATAAACTGAAGGTTTTTTGATAACTCCTGTTTCTATTTTAGTTAAGGTAGTATAAGGCACATCGGCTTTGCGAGCCAATTCATCTTGAGATAAATGATATTTTAACCTCAATTCTTTTATTCTTTTACCTAAATTATTGTTTTGCCTGTTTTCCATATTATGTTATCATTAAATTGTTGACATCTCTTACTCTCAAGATTATAATAACATAAAATAAAAAGTCAATCAAATCCTTGCCCGCCGAAGGCGGGCTTAAGGGTGGGCAAGCTCCGAAAAGGGAAAAATTTGCGAGAGCAAATTTTTAGCCAAAGCCAGCAAAAATTTTTACATTATTTATTGGCGGGCGGGCAACAAAATTTTTTTCTTTTAAAAAGGAATTAAATTTTTGCTGGCTTTGGTGGTTAGCGGTCAGCTAACTCCTTTTCGGAGATGGGAGGGGTCCGCGAAGCGGACTCTACCAGCCCGCGCTCCGCGCGGGCTGGCATCAGAAGTCGGCATCAGGATTTTTCTTAAAGTAAGTTCGGATTTCGTCCAAGAGAGACAGCCACCAAAAAAACCGCCGAGAGGCGGTTTTTTGGTGCGGGAATTAAGCCCCTGCGAACCTTTTTGTCATTTTGCCTAATTTAACTTATCAGAAAAAATTTTGTTGCTGACCGTTATAAATAATGTAAAAATTTTTGCTGGTTTTGGCAGTTGCCGTTAGGCAACTCCTTTTCGGAGTTTGCCTACTCTTCAGCCCTCTTTGACGGGCGAGGATTTTGATTGACTTTTTATTTTATGCTATTATGCTCCTGATAGTGGTAGATGTCAACAATTTAATGATAACATAATATGGAAAACAGGCAAAAAAATAATTTAGGTAAAAAAATAAAAGAATTGAGATTAAAACATCATTTATCTCAAGATCAATTGGCTCGCAAAGCCGATGTACCTTATACCACCCTAACTAAAATAGAAACAGGAGTTATCAAAAAAACCTTCAGTTTATGTAGTGGCAAAAATTGCTAAAGCATTAAATGTAAAGATCGATGATTTACTATCATAAATAAAATAAAAAATAAATATTAAATAAATATGGATGAAATTTCTTTAGCAAATTTTATAAAGTATTGTTTAGGATATATAAAATTAACTCGGCAACGTTCTTTTGTACTCCAGACTAAATCTGCGGTTAAGTTGCCTGAATATTGTTTTGATCTTAAAGAATTATTAGGAAGTGACACAAATGAAAATATTGGGAAGTTAATAAATTTAGAGACTTTTTATTCTTTTGAGCCCAAAAATACACCAGAAGAGGCCCGAAAAAAATATAATGAAGAAAAAACTATAGCAAAGAAGATAGATGAGATTTATAACAAAGGCAGAAACGATCCTTATACTAAACAAATTGTTTTTAGTTTTGGATATTATGAAATTGAAATTCCAATAGAGGAAGAGGAGATTGAACTAAGACCAGATTATTTAGAAGACGAAAATGAGAGTAAAAAACCTGTGACGAAAACCAGTCATTTCCCTCTTTTTTCTCTTCCGGTCAACATCGAAAAAGTATTTGAGAAAGGAGCCGGGAAATATTTTATTAAACCAATTGATACCGAAATACAAGTAAACATTAACATTCTTGCAGATATTTTAGGCGAGGATCGTTACTATGAACTAATAGAAAAATTTGGAAAATATGAAATCAAAGGTGATTTATCTTTACCAATAACAAATATAGGAGTCTTTGAAGAAATATGGAATGAAATTAAGGCTCAATTAAAATTAACAAATGCTAAATTCGATGAAAAATCTTTTTCTTTAAATGAGGTACACATAGGAATCAGCCCAAGAGCAAATTATTTTATAGCGGAAGATTTACAGAAACTCTCTAAATACAAGGAAGAAGATTTTAAAAATACATCTCTTATTAGCTGGATTAAAGATGAAAATCTTTCTTTAAAAGATGAAATACCAGAAGAAGGAGAATTATATTTTCCGTTTACTTATGATGAATATCAATTGAG